>JAYWDP010000450.1:0-3413 GCA_043779775.1 Cyclobacteriaceae bacterium | reverse complement strand
CATCGGCATCGGCGGTCTCTCCGTAAACGGCGGGGGCCGGATGCTCGGGGAAAGCCGCATAAAATGTGCGCTCATGCAACGCCGCCATGGCTTTGTTCAACAGAGGCTGATGTTTTTCAAAAAGTGACATAGGATATTAACTTTCTATTTCTGATTGGAAAATACTTTCTTTAATAAGTCGGTGGTGCGGGCCAGGGGATCTTGCCGTATGTTTTTTTCCTCTTTGGCGATCATAACAAATAGTCCCTGAATGGCCATGTCGGTTGCGTAGGTATTCAGGTCCGGATTTACTTTTTGGATGAAGGGGTTTCTGTTGTACTCACCCACGATATCACCGTAATACTTCGTAGCATTCACTTTATTGAGTGAATTTTGAACGATGGGTTTAAATTTTTCTTTCAGTTGTGTCGTAGTGGTCTTTTGCAAATATTGAGTTGCCGCATCCGGTTGTCCTTTTAGGATTCCCAACGCATCATCAATGGTCATTTGTTTTATTGCAGCGATAAAGATTGGCTTGGCCTCTTTGGCTGCATCTTCGGCTCCCCGGTTTAAGGATAGCACAAACTTATCCACTTCACCTCCCATACCAATTTGCCGGAGTTTGTCTTCCACCTTCTTGACATCAGGAGGAAAGGGAATTTTAATTTCTGGATTCTTGAAATAGCCGTCCGTTTGCGAAACGAGGTCCGAGCCCTTCGAAATACCACTAGTCAATGCCTCCTTAAGTCCCTGTACTATTTCATCCGTGGTCAGGAGTTGACTGCTGTTTACCGCCTTTTTTGCTTTGCCGAATAATTTATCCAGCTGGGCCCAGGCCACAGAATTCGATAACAGGACAAGAATAACGGCAAAACTTATTTGCTTCATTTAAATATAATAGTTTATTTCTAGTGAAACTTGGTGTCGTGCCTTGGTGGCTAATTCTATTAAAAGCCAGTTCAAAGTTAAACTTTTGTTTCAGGTTAGCACACCCTTCGTAATTTCCGAAATGCTCTTGCGACCTTCAAGGCCCATCGTGAGTTCGAAATCAGCCATCAGGTTGCTCAATACTTCTATTCCCCCGGCAAGGGTCAGGCCAAAAACATAAGGTCTGTCTGTCCGCAAAGCCGTTTAAATAAATTTCTCTTTAGCGCTCAGAGGCAGGAAATTCAGGTCTATTCATGACACGAAGTTAACCTACAAATTACATGAGGCAATCACTTAGAAAGTTGCCTAATATGGATTGTCCATTATATTTGGGCCTAATTATTTTGAATGAAAACCATCCTGGCTGAACTACTTACCATTGGCGATGAAATCCTCTACGGACAAATTGTCGACACTAATTCTCAATGGATGAGTGTAGAATTGGATAAGGTGGGCATTAAAGTCATTCGCAAAACCGCTATTGGGGATGTCGAAAATGAAATTCTTACGGCTTTCGCGGAAGCGGAAAAAAGGGCCGACATCGTTCTTATCACCGGCGGTCTGGGGCCTACCAGCGATGACATCACCAAACCTTGCCTCGCAAAATATTTTAATTGTGAACTAAAAATACACGAAGAGGCATTGGCTGAGGTGACGGAATTTTTTGTGAGCCGCGGTCGTGAGATCACGGAGACCAATCGTCAGCAAGCCGCCTTACCATCCTGTTGTAAAAAAATTACTAACCCCATCGGTACGGCTCCCGGCATGTGGTTTGAGAGAAATGGAAAAATTTTCGCGTCAATGCCTGGAGTGCCTCATGAAATGAAAAGAATGATGAAAGAGCAGGTGATTCCCAAACTGACTAATACTTTCAAGACGCCAACCATCATTCATAAAGTCATTCGCACCATCGGCATAGGTGAATCATTTCTCGCCGATAAAATTTCCTCCTGGGAAAAATCCCTTCCGCCCCACATCAAGCTTGCCTATCTTCCGGGTCTTGGTGATGTGAAATTGCGTCTCACCGGTTTTGGAGATTCAGCGTCTGCTCTCCAGACTGAAATTGATGAGTTTACTGAGAAAATAAATCCCCTGGCTGGCGAATACATTTATGCTTACGGTGACGAAACCCTTGAGGAGGCCCTCGGAAAAACACTCCGACAAAAAAAATTAACCCTCTCCGTAGCTGAAAGCTGTACGGGTGGTTACGTATCTCATTTGATCACCAGTGTTCCGGGATGCTCCGATTATTTTCTGGGGAGTATGATCCCATACGCTTATGAAGTAAAGATGCGTCAACTGGGGGTGAAGCCCGAGATACTGGAGAAGTTCGGCGCTGTCAGTGAGCCTACCATCATTGAAATGGCGAACATCGTGAGAGCAAAATTCAATACCGACATTGGCGTAGCCACCAGCGGTATTGCCGGACCGGGAGGTGCCACGCCAGACAAACCTGTAGGCATGATCTGGATTGCCTATTCAGACAAGTATCACACGGTCACAAGAAAATTACAGTTAAGCAAGGACCGCATGATTAACATCCGCCTCGCTTCTGCTGCGGTATTGAATTTGATCAGGCTGAGTTTGCCGAAGTAGAAGCTCTTCGTAATGAGATATCGATAAATTATGCTGCATTTTTAAAATGAATGTCTCTGCAGGTTTGTACGCTTGATCATGGCCACAGGCAATATTCACCACAATGTGCCATTTACCTGGTAGTTTTCAAAGTTGATAGTCTCTGTTCTGGTTGTATCATCACCACTGCGGGTGATAATAATTTTCCCGAAACGGGTGATCGTACTACTGTGTAGATGAAATTTTACTCCTGTGAACCGTATCGTTTCCGGAAGTCAGCGGCATACTTATCACCCACAGGGATAGACGTTTGTCCGATAAAGACCTGGGATCTTTGAGAAGACGATATTTTTGAAAATGGAACAATGAAGGAGTTATGGATCCGGCAAAAGAGGTCGGCCGGAAGTTTTGCTTCAATGGCTTTCAGGTTCATACGTGTCATTACCGGGCGTGACTGGGAGGTCAGGAATATTTTTACATAATCCTTGAGTCCCTCGACATGCAGAATGTCCTTAAAGAAAATTTTAATTTCCTTATACTCAGCCCGGACAAAGAAGAATGCATCCTCTTGTCCGCCGGCAGACTGCAACCGCAAGTAGCGTTGCTCTTTCGCTTTGTTTACCGCCTTAAGGAAACGTTCAAATGGAATAGGTTTTAACAGATAGTCAATCACATCCAACTCAAATCCCTCCACCGCATATTGTTCGAAGGCTGTCGTGATAATTACCAAAGGAGGATCTTTAAGGGTCCTGAGAAATTGGGTACCCATCATCACAGGCATCTGGATGTCGAGGAAGAGTAAATCCACCGGGTTTTTCTGAAGAAAATTCAACGCATCGACTGAGGAAGAGTGGGAAGCAATCAATTTAAGGAAGGGAATTTTTCCGATATCATCTCCAATCAATCTGAGCGCAAAAGGCTCGTCGTCCACT
>JAYWDP010000449.1:0-3415 GCA_043779775.1 Cyclobacteriaceae bacterium | reverse complement strand
TGGCTGTCCTGGCTGTCAGGCAATATTCATTTCGGGAATGATAGAATCAATAATCAGCTTACCTTCTGTTGCATTTTTAATTTGCTCTACACTCACCCCCGGTGCGCGCTCCCAAAGTTTAAACCCGCCTTCTTTCAGAACTTCCAGTACCGCCATGTCAGTAACAATTTTCTTTACACACTGCAGGCCGGTGAGTGGCAAGGTACAATGCTTCAGTAATTTTGAGGCTCCTTCTTTGCTGCAATGCTGCATGGCAACAATAATATTTTTAGCGGAAGCCACCAGGTCCATTGCACCACCCATGCCTTTTACCATTTTCCCCGGCACTTTCCAGTTGGCAATATCTCCGTTTTCCGAAACTTCCATGGCCCCTAGAATGGTGAGGTCCATTTTGCCGCTCCGGATCATGGCAAAGCTTTCTGCTGAACTGAACAGGGCTGACCCGGGCATCATCGTGATCGTTTGCTTTCCCGCATTGATCAGGTCAGGATCTACGTTGCCTTCCGTTGGAAAAGGCCCGATCCCCAACAGTCCGTTTTCTGATTGCAACACCACATTCATATTTTTTGGAATGTAGTTGGCGACCAGGGTAGGGATACCGATTCCGAGGTTGATGTACATGCCGTCACGAACTTCCTGTGCGATGCGTTTTGCGATTCCGATTTTATCCAACATCAATTTGAAAATTAGGCAATGTGAAAATTTGAAAATGAACCTAAAGTAAGATTTAAAATCAGTCTTCTATTTAATAAAAAGAGAAATTAAACGATTATATTATTTATAAGATTTGAAAATTAAACAATTTGAAAATTTGAAAATGGTCGATGTTAAATCTTGCTAAAATTTACTTTTTGACGTTGATAATATTTTAGCGATTATTTTAATAATACTTTGCAGATTTTCAATTAATGCAGAATCGGGGTCAGGATAGGACTTAGCTCTTCCACATAGTTCAAGCCAATATTCAACTTCATCCGCTTCTTTTGCTGCGATTTTGAATTTGTGAATGAAGTCAGCTTTACTTTCGGCATTCTGTGCTTCCCTGATATTTGCTCCAATTGAAGTGCCGGAACGTAGGATTTGCCTTGCCAGCACATATTTTCTTTCAGACTCAAGTGCTTCAGTATAGTCTATAATCTGTAGTGCATAGTCTGTAGTCATTCCTACAATTATGTTTTTCCGATCATTCCTCATAGTTAATTTTAAAATTCTTCAATTTGAAGATTTGAAAATTAGGATAATTATTATGATTTGCCTTGAATTTTGCTGTCACATTTTCCAGATCATTACTAATGGATAGGGCTCATTTCCAACTCAGCCCAATTCTCAAATTAATTAATTTTCAAATTTTCAAATTACTAAGTGTCTTTTGTTCAATTCGCTTCTCATAATTAACTCCCTGAAAAATTCTATGTACATAAATCCCCGGCGTATGAATGTTGTTTGGATCCAGTTCACCAATGGGCACAAGTTCTTCTACTTCTGCAATAGTAATATTGCCGGCCGCAGCCATCATGGGATTAAAATTTCTTGCTGTGCCCCGATAAATCAGGTTGCCACTGGTGTCTCCTCTCCAGGCCTTCACCAGGGAGAAGTCGGAGCGAAGCCATTTTTCCATCAGATAAACTTTTCCGTCGAACTCACGAGTCTCCTTTCCCTCGGCCACTTCTGTCCCCACACCTGCGGGAGTGAAAAATGCCGGAATACCTGCGCCACCGGCACGAACGCGCTCTGCGAGTGTCCCTTGCGGAATCAATTCTACATTTAATTCTCCCGAAAGTAGTTGTCGTTCAAATTCAGCGTTTTCACCTACATAAGATGAAATCATTTTGCTTACTTGCTTCCTTTTAAGCATCAGTCCAATACCAAATTCATCTACCCCTGCATTATTGGAGATACAGGTAAGGCCCTTTACCCCTTTTTGGAGAAGTTCCTGAATGCAATTTTCCGGGATGCCACAAAGGCCGAAGCCTCCAATCATTAATATAGCATCGTCTTCAATGTCTCTCAGGGCCTCGTGGGCATCTTTGACAACTTTATTGATCATACTGGATTTTGCAAAGCAAGTAAGGCAGAAGCTTTGTCTTTATGAAGTTGGGCTTTGAGTTTCTCCAAATCACTGAATTTCGAATCCATGCGGAGTAATTTTATAAAGTTCACTTTCAGCGTTTCGCCGTAAATATCTTTAGCGAAACTAAAGATATTTACTTCTATAGACTGCCGGGTGCCATAGACGGTTGGGCGGGTTCCAATATAGAGCATGCCTCCAAAATGATTCCCTTCATGTTCAACCTTCACGGCATAGATGCCTTCAGCGGGAATAAGTTTATAATGCGAGTCGACATCAATGTTCGCTGTTGGGAATCCCAGCACGGACCCCAATCGATCCCCCTTTACAACCCGACCGGTGAGGGAGTACGGCTTTCCTAAAAAATGCTCGGCAATCTCTGCATCCCCTTCATCGAGGGCTTTCCGTATTTTCGATGAACTGACAGCAAGGTGATCGATGTCCTGCCGTGGAATTTCCTCGACGTCAAATCCATATTGAGAAGCATTGAGTTTTAATTGATCAAAACTTCCTTCCCGGTTTTTGCCGAAGTGGTGGTCATAGCCAATTACCAGTTTACGGGTACCGATTTTCTCAACCAGAATATTTCTGATAAAATCCAGCGATGAAAGCTGGGAAAATTCCTTCGTGAAAGGGATTCGAACCAGGTGTTGAATGCCCAGGGCCTGAAGTAAATCTGCCTTCTCTTCGAAAGTGTTCAGCAGTTTTAAACTATCATCCTCCGGGCGCAGCACGAGCCTCGGGTGGGGCCAGAGGGTGATCACCACCGTTTCGCCTGAATTGTTTTTTGCAATCTCTTTCAGCCGGAACAATATCTTTTGATGTCCAAGATGAACGCCGTCAAAAGTGCCACTCGTAACCACCGCGCAGGGTAGTCTAGAAAAATCGTCCAGGGTGTGATAAATTTTCATTCGAAATCTATTTCACAGTATGATAGGCAGAAAAGGTTTGTTGGCCAACAGGTCATTGTTGCTATTCTTTATGTCCTCCAGGGTCTGAGCATTCTTCAATGAGTATGTACCGATTCTGGTTCGGCAAAGTTCGGATAAATAAGCGCCCACCTGAAGTAATTGCCCCACATCATGAGCGAGACTACGAATGTAGGTGCCTTTGGAGCAGACCACCCTGAAACTTACTTCCGGCTTAAGGATAGCGGTAATTTCAAATTCCTTAATTTCTACTTCCCTGGGCTTTAATACCAGGGGTTGACCTTTCCGCGCATATTCGTAAGCCCTTTTCCCATCGACTTTAATGGAAGAATGAACCGGGGGTATCTGGTGAATTTTACCGATAAATGATTTTGCTGCTCTTATTATCTTGTCATCGGTGATGGATGAAATATCAGCG
>JAYWDP010000448.1:0-3432 GCA_043779775.1 Cyclobacteriaceae bacterium | reverse complement strand
TATAGGGTTCTGCGGAAATTAGTTTACCAGTTATCCGATCCAGCACATAGAAGAATCCATTCTTTGGCGCTTGCATGATTACCTTTCTTTTTTGCCCTTCGATTTCCATGTCAGTGAGAATGAGATGTTGGGTGGCTGTGTAATCCCAATCATCACCAGGGGTGGTTTGATAGTGCCAGACATACTCACCGTTATCAGGGTTAAGTGCCACGATAGATGAAAGAAAAAGGTTATCACCCTGGCCATTGCTCCTGTGGAACCAATCCCATGGAGAGCCATTGCCTGTGCCTATATAAAATAAATTGAGTTCAGGGTCGAACGCCATCGCATCCCATGCTGTTCCTCCCCCTCCGTATTTCCACCATTCACCTGCCCAGGTTTTGGCTGCCATTTCCATTGCTTTTGATTCGAATGGCTTTGATGGATCGCCTGGCACTGTGTAAAATCTCCATCGCTGTTCTCCAGTCATAGCATCATAGGCGGTAACATAGCCTCGTACGCCAAACTCCGCCCCACCATTTCCGATGATCACTTTTCCTTTCACAATTCTTGGTGCGCCCGTGATGGTGTAAAATTTAGTAGTGTCAACTGTGAGCACTTGCCAGAGCGGTTTGCCGTTGGAAGCATCCAATGAAATCAGTCGTCCGTCTAAAGTGCCAACATAAACCCTTCCTTTGTATAAAGCTAGACCTCTGTTTACAACATCACAGCAGGCTTTCTCACCATATTTACCAGGTACTTCCGGATCGTAAGTCCAGATCATTTTCCCGGTCCGTGCATTCACAGCAAAAACCTTGCTCCAGGGGCCGGTCAGGAACATGATCCCATCCACCACCAATGGTGTCGCTTCAACTCCCCGTGTTGTTTCCAGGTTGAACGCCCAGGCCAGGCCAAGCTTGTCAACATTGTCCTTGTTGATTAATGCTAATGAACTGAAACGATCTTCAGCATAATTTTTTCCATACGTCACCCAATTTTCAGGCGTGTTATCTGCATTGGCCAAATACGCATCGTCTACTATAGCGGTTGCCAATTTGATGTGGGCTTCGGAACCCGGTTCAGGTTTCTTACTGCATTGAATTGAAATCACAGTTAACACAATGAGTGTCACCAGGGTAGCAATACTTCGCTTGATAGATGTTTGTGATTTCATAGCTAATTGAGGTAGTGTTGTGAATTTACATTAATTATCGACTTGCAAGCAAATAAGACATTTTTCATGTTTGTCAAGTTTCCTTCTCAACAAGAATTCTCCTTAGCGTCCAACCGCCTAACACTGATTTGATTCGGTTATAATTTTCTATTGTTTCAAACAAATAAATTATATTTCATTTGTGAAGTGCATTTAACCGACTCCCATGAAAAAGCTTACCTACCAATTGTTCTTTTCGCTGCTTTTATTCCAGTTTTCATTTGGCCAGAATACGTGGACAGCCGAGAAGATCATGCAGTACAAAAACATTACAGAAACTAATATCTCTCCTGACGGAAAGTACATCGCCTACGTGGTAAATGTGCCTCTGATGGAAGGTGAAAAATCAGAATATAACAGTCAGATATGGGTGGCTGCTACGGATGGCTCCTTCGATGTACAATACAGCCGGGGAGAAAAGTCTTCCACCTCTCCCCAATTTTCACCTGATGGAAAGCAAATTGCATTTCTGTCCAATCGTTCAGATAACAAGAATCAGATTTTGGCTATGCGGATCATGGGTGGAGAACCTGACAGATTACAGAAACAAAGACCGGCGTGACCTCCTTCAAATGGTCACCGGATGGGGCACGGTTGGCTTACCTTATGAAAGATCCCGATAGCAAGGAAGAAGAGAAAATGAAAAAGAACGATGTGATCCTGGTAGACAAGAATTATAAATATGATCATATCTACACCGTTTCTATTGCTGTGGGCAAGGTGAGTAAGAAGAGCACTAAACAACTTACGTCCGGTGCGTATCATGTAAATGGATTTGACTGGTCGCCGGATGGTTCAACCCTTGCCTTTTCCTTTGCGCCCAATCCAAAGATTAATGATGCCGGTTTGGAGTCAGACATTTCCACGATCCCTTCGGACAGTGGTAAGGTCACCTCCCTGGTGAAAAGGCCTGGTGTTGACGTAAGTCCGTTTTACTCACCGGATGGAAAATGGATTGCCTTCCAATCTTCCGGCGGTCAGCCTGAGCGGCATGAGCACGGTCCAGGGCTCCTGTCTTTTGCCTGTGGCATCGGTTTTGTTGGAATTTACAGGGACCTGTGCGCAGGCTATCCCGCCACACAGAAGAAGAGAAATAGGAAGCCACCTCATTGTAAGAATTGATCAATCAATGTAAGAATTCTTATTCTTCTAATGTTTGCTCTACGAGTCCATTGCAGGTTTTTGCAAACCCATCGGTCCCGGAGTGACGAAGGGCAGTCCTTATTTTTATTTCCTTATTTCAATCTTATGGACTTCCAATTCAATTTCTATCATAAACTCCGGCAATGCTAATTCTTTAACTCCCAGCCAGGAGCCCGTAGGAAATTGCTTCGTGTAAATTGTGTTACGGTAAGTCGATTGTTTAAGAAATTCAGGCATATTGGTAGTAAAAACATTTTCAACGACAACATCATCGAAAGTGCAGCCATAGTGTTTTAACACCTTGTCCAAATCAGAGTAACAATTTTTCATTTGTTGTAACAGATCACCCTTGGCGGTTGGGTTTCCCGCGTCGTCCATGCTAACGGCACCTGAAATTTTGATATCGTCTCCAATCTTTACCGCATGGGAATAGCCATAGGCTTTTTCAGTTTCGACACGGAGGCTGAAATATTCAGGTAATTCAGTTTGAACTGGTTTAATTTCTTTATCTGCTGTCTCTTTGGGCTTGTCAGAATTGTTACAACTTGCTGAAATAAGTAATAAAATAATTGATGCCAACACAGTTGGTTGATTGAGATTTCTAATGAGAGTCTTCATATAAATTTGTTTTTGTTGCCTACGCTGATCGGTTTTCGGCTTTCCCGTTTTTTACTACGTTTGTCAGTTATTGTTCTTTCATTTTTGTCTTTCACAATCTTCCTTGCGAAGTGGGTTCGCTTAAAGGTTCAGACACTTATGAAGCGTCTGAATCAATGAGCAAACAAAAATGATGACTTTATTTTTTGGATGTACTTTCGGCAGGCTGTAAGGCAAGATAAAGAGGTAATTCATTATAATCGGCTAAATGAAAAACAACTTTATCGCCAACAAACCGCAAGCCCTCGTGAACCGGAGTGCTTACTTCTGTGCCATTTTTTGTTTGGGCTGACCAGTTGAACCACATCAGCACCCACTTTTCTCCTTTGTCTGTAATAATCATAACATAAACGATATCGTCTGAAATTTTAATGTCCGTGAAATTCTCAGACCCTGCTTTCTCATTTTCCATATGCTGGTCAACGGTGATGAATTTGTCA
>JAYWDP010000447.1:0-3435 GCA_043779775.1 Cyclobacteriaceae bacterium | reverse complement strand
ATTGATTGTCATAAGCCTTTTTTGACTCACGCGAAACACGCAGCGTACCTAAGACTCCGAAAAAATAAAATAACAGCAAGGCAAGTAATGGCATTAAGAAAAAAAGCCGGACCGGTATTTTTTTCAATAAGAACAAATAGAGCAGTAGACTGGAAGAAATGTTGAAAATGAGCATGGCTCGGCTGTAGATGAGCAGGCCTGCCGACAGGTTGATGATATAGAAACCGAGAATATATTTATTGCGTGTAGATAAGTAGAGATGGAATAAGTAGATCGTATAGAAAGAAGCAAAAGTCACTGTAAAAACATGAAGCGATGGAATGCCAAACATCCTGTAGTTGTAGGGGATGCCAAATATTATTTTTAAAAGTGGAATCCCCCCTTCATACAAAAAATCGGCCCCCCACAACAGGTAAATAAAGACAGTTACTTTCAGTGGATTGCGGTCCTCCGTAAGAGTTATTTTTTTCCATGCCGCCGCAAAACGGTTCCAATAATAACCGGATCCTGCATGGGCTGCCATGGTGAGCAAAAGAAATAAAATGAGAGGCCCTGTAAGGCCGGGGTAACGGGTTGACCAATTGAAAGAGTAGATGGTCAGGCCAACGGCAAATGAAAATATATAGCAGTAAAATGGATTCATCTCATCTGGACTTGCTCCACGTTTGATGATGTATTCTTAAAAACGAAACGTGGCCGTAGGAACAGGTGAGATGGAGTGCTCTTAAAAAAGACCGAAACCAAAATAAGATTTTGTGACCTGTAATCCCACCCATCAATTCGGCCGCTTCACAATAAATCTTAAACCGATCCAATGTTTTTTGATATTCCTGTCGTACAGAGCCAGAAAAGTTATGTTGAAGTACAGTGTTAACAATCATTAGTTTCTCATCGACAGTCTGAAATTTCCTCAGGAAGGCAAGGTCGCTAAAATCCAGGCGAAGGGAATCTTCATACCCGCCGGCCCTTTGAAAGGCATCGGAATTAATCAGCAACCCACTATTGATTGCTTTATATTTCTTCAATGAGATCACTCCGGAGCGGGCCGACTTAACCCTTACACCACCACCCAATCTAAATGTAAAGGGCGAAACAATTCCCTTTTTATCTCTCAGGATGGGCGCAAAAATTACGCTATCAGGATGATCGTTGAAGGCTTTATGATATTGTAATAAAGACCCCCTTGACAATTGAGTGTCCTGATCCAGTAGCAATAGCCAGCGGTTCCCTTCATGTAAAGACAACCGGTTTGCGAAATTATAAGCTGCACTCACCCCTGCATTGGATGGGTTGTGGTGGTAATAAATATGAACGAGTGTAGAATCAGGAGCCACCTGGGGTTCCGGGCTATTATCATAAATCAAAAGGTTCGTTTTACACCTGAGATTTGCAATTTCGGACTCCAGGGATGTCCATGCAGC
The DNA here is from genome assembly GCA_043779775.1 of Cyclobacteriaceae bacterium. Taxonomy (GTDB): domain Bacteria; phylum Bacteroidota; class Bacteroidia; order Cytophagales; family Cyclobacteriaceae; genus ELB16-189. The sequence continues at coordinate 2,014 of JAYWDP010000447.1, read as the reverse complement.
GGATTTCGGTACCGGCTGGCGGTACACCACGATGACAAAGAGAACGGTTTCCAGAAAATCCTGTATTTCCATTTAAATCAAGAATGTGTAAACCTCAACATTTTCGAGGGCAGTATTTTTCTAATGCATTGAAAAAAGTAACAATCAAATGTATATTTAAACGGCGTTCAAACGGATTCTTCATCATGGAAAAAATAGCAGACCTTAAAGATTACCAGCAAGCCTATAAAAGAAGTGTGGACGATCCGGAAGGATTCTGGGCAGAGATAGCCGGGACATTCCACTGGCGCAAAAAGTGGGATAAGGTCCTTTCATGGGATTTCTATAAGCCGGAAGTCAAATGGTTTATCGGAGGAAAATTGAACATCACTGAAAATTGTATCGATCGGCATCTGGCGGAACGTAAGGATCAGACTGCGATTGTATGGGAACCCGGCGACCCTAAAGAAGCATCACGGAAGGTGACCTATCAGGAATTGCACGATCAGGTATGCAGGGTAGGGAATATGTTAAAGGCCAAAGGAATTAAAAAGGGAGATCGCATTTGTATTTATATGCCGATGATTCCCGAATTGGCCTTCGCGGTATTGGGATGTGCCCGTATTGGGGCTGTGCATTCAGTAGTCTTTGCCGGATTTTCTTCCGGTTCATTAGTAGACCGCATTACCGATGCCGGATGTAAACTTGTGCTGACGTCCGATGGTAGTTTCCGGGGGGATAAAAAACTGGACCTCAAAAGTATTGTGGATGAGGCAGTAGACAAATGTCCAACGGTGGAAAAAGTTATCGTGCTGGAGCGAATTAATTCAAAGCCGGTGATGAAGGCGGGCAGAGATTATTGGTGGCACGAAGAAATGCAAAAGGAACGCGCGGAATGTGAAGCGGAAGAAATGGATTCGGAGGATTTATTATTTATCCTTTATACTTCAGGCTCCACAGGAAAACCAAAGGGGATGGTGCATACCTGCGGTGGTTACATGGTCTACACGAATTATACATTCCGGACCGTTTTTCAATACGATGGCACACCCGAAAAAAGCAGCAGAATTTTCTGGTGCACGGCAGATATCGGTTGGGTTACAGGTCACTCTTATATTTTATACGGACCCCTTTCCGCGGGTGCCACAACCGTTATTTTTGAAGGCGTCCCTTCGTGGCCGGATTGGGGAAGGTTCTGGGAAGTTATCGAACGGCACAAAATAAATATTTTTTATACGGCACCCACAGCGATACGGTCACTGCAACAAGCACCTCTGCATTTTGTGGAATCAAAAGACTTATCCTCATTGCAAATTCTGGGTACGGTAGGTGAGCCGATCAATGAAGAAGCCTGGCATTGGTATGACCGGCACATCGGAAAAGGAAAGTGCCCGATCATCGATACCTGGTGGCAAACCGAAACAGGTGGGACCATGATATCGCCGATTGCAAATGTGACCAAACTTAAGCCTTCCTTCGCCACTTTGCCTCTGCCAGGGGTACAACCTGCAATCATGGATGAAAAGGGAAATGAAATGTTGAATAATCCAACCGAAGGAAGACTGGCAATAAAATTCCCCTGGCCTTCCATCGCCCGTACGATCTATGGCAACCATCAGCGTTTCAAAGAGACTTATTTCTCCACCTTTCCAGGAATGTATTTTACCGGCGACGGTTGCAAGCGCGATGAGGAAGGCTATTATCGCATCACAGGGCGAGTCGACGATATTATTATTGTTTCGGGCCACAACCTGGGCACAGCAGAAATTGAAAGCGCTATTGATGAACATTCAGATGTTTGTGAATCCGCAGTGGTAGGCTTCCCCCACGACATCAAAGGTCAGGGTGTATATGCGTATGTCATCTGTTATAACAAACCGGCCGACGAAGAGAAACTAAGACTGGAAATCCGCAATACCGTTGCGAAAATTATAGGGCCTATCGCCAAACCCGATAAAATTCAGTTTGTATTCGGCCTTCCCAAAACCCGGTCTGGCAAAATCATGAGAAGGATATTGCGCAAAGTAGCGGAAGG
>JAYWDP010000446.1:0-3452 GCA_043779775.1 Cyclobacteriaceae bacterium | reverse complement strand
AGTGAAGCGGGGTCAAGTTTTTCATCGAAGGTCAGCAGGATCTGCGAGGATTTATCAGGGAAAACAGAAAGCAATATGGGCGCTGTGAGGTCAGGCTTATTGGCAAAAACGGAATTTCGTTTCCCGGGAGTGCCTCCGGAGGAACTTTCAGAAGCGATCCAATTATCCTGTTCACCACATGGGTTAGCGGGATCTATCAACTCGAGGGTCCAACCTCCCTCCTGTTTATCTACATCGCGATACCAGTCGAGATGATAGCTGACGGAATCGATGGTAAGGCCTTCTTCATTCTTTATGGTAAGGTTGTCTCCACTGTTATTCAATGTTGGAAAATTGATTAATCCCAAGGTGTTGTCATAAAAATTGAAAAGATTTAATGAAGAGGAAGATGTGATAATCCTGTATTCCCCCGGCAGAATAATCTGGGACGGAAAAATCCCCTTCGAACTTCCGTCAGAAAGTTGCCAGCCGGCCAAGTCAAACGGATTTTGACTCCGGTTATAAATTTCAACAAACTCTGCCGTGGGCAATCCAATTTGAGGCGAAGGATCTGGAAATATTTCTGTTATAATAATGTCCTTGCTCCTGCTACTCACAGCTTGAAAGAAAAGCACGGATACCGAAGTAAGTGTCATCTCATTTCCCTGCAAATCTTTCACATGTGTGATTTGAAGCGTGTAGGTAACCCCGTTAGTAAGAGAATTTAAGAAACTGAGCTGTATGGTTCTTTGATCGGTCTGCAATACTGCGGACGTGGACTGGCCCAGTCCAGTAAGATAAAAATTAGCCACATCCTGTGCGTAGATCGGATTCAAAGATTCGGAGAAAAGAAGATTGACTTGTTGTGCGTTCATAGTTGTCGCCGCTTGGACTGAAGGGGGTGTGGTGTCTGGTACCGGAATACCAGTTACAGTAAAATCATCAAACCAAAATTTGTCTGACCGTGTAGCCGTATAAGTACATTGAATTCCAAAATAAGCGGATGCGGTATAGGTGTTGTCTGTAACGTTGCCTTCCGATGAATACACACCGTATGGTCCTACATCAGAAAATAATTGCCACACACCCGTATTGGAGCGAGTCACCTTGATTTTCATTTTCACCAATGAAAGATTTAGGCGATCATCCAGCCCATCGATGATTTTTGTTTCTATGGCTCCATTTTGACGATAAAGGCTTATTTCACGCGAAGTATTTCCTGCTTTGACAAAATATCCTTTGAGGGAAAGATTGAGGTTAGGTTGGTCGGAGACCAGGTAGATTTTAGCCAGGTTGGCGCTACTTGGATTAAAATCCATCTGTAAGTAAAACTCCCAGCTTGCGTCATGAATAGCCTGGCTGGGAATGGATAAAAATGCCGTTTCCCCTACCGTTGGGGCCTGCAATTTCAATTTACCGGCATTCACAATAAACTTCAGATTATCGCCAGACCAGGGTGGGTTTGCGGTAAAGTCGCCATCAGAAAAATTGTCCTGGAACTGAGCGGAGGTGAGGCGCGCCAGAAACAAAAAAGTGAGTATCCAGGGGATTTTGTGTCCATTCATTTAAGCAAAATACCATTTATGCTATTTTTGTGGTTCTAAAAACAAAAATCGTCATGAAAATAGTTGTGGTAGGTGCCACCGGACTGGTGGGGCAAGAGATCTTAAAAGTGATGGAAGAGCGCAGCTTCCAGTTTGATGAGCTGTATTTGGTGGCTTCCTCCAGGAACGTTGGGAAAGAGATTCCCTATAAAAATAAACAATACAAGATCATTGGGCTTCAGGAGGCTTGTGACCTGGCTGCTGATGTAGCTATCTTTTCTGCGGGTGGCAGCACCTCGCTGGAATGGGCTCCCAAATTCGCAGATAAAGGGACCATCGTTATTGATAACTCTTCCGCCTGGCGCATGGACCCGACCAAGAAATTAATTGTTCCTGAAATTAATGGACATGTCTTGCGCATTGATGACCGCATTATTGCCAATCCGAATTGTTCAACCATTCAAATGGTGATGGCATTGGCGCCGCTCCATGTAGCCTACAAACTGAAAAGGATTGTTGTGGCAACTTATCAGTCTGTTACCGGCACCGGCAAAGACGCTGTGCAACAATTGATGGATGAACGGAACGGTATTGTGGGAACCAAGGTGTACCCACATCCTATCGATATGAACGCGCTTCCGCACATTGATGTATTCCTTGACAATGGCTACACAAAGGAAGAAATGAAAATGGTGAACGAAACGCACAAAATTCTTGGTGATAATTCAATCGGTGTGACATCAACCACCGTGCGGGTACCCACCGTGGGTGGCCATTCGGAAGCGGTCAATGCTGAGTTTCATAAAGATTTTACATTGGAGGATGTGCGGCATTTGCTGGAAAAATCACCTGGCGTAGTGGTGCTGGACGATGTAAAGAATAATGTCTATCCCATGCCCATTCATTCGCAAGGAAAAGATGAAGTATTTGTAGGAAGGATCCGTCGTGATGAATCACAACCTAAAACACTCAACTTGTGGATCGTGGCTGACAATCTTCGAAAAGGAGCGGCCACCAATGCAGTCCAGATCGCTGAGTTTATGCTGGAGAAGAATCTCGTGTATTGAATTAATTTTCTTTATGCAACGGCGTCGGCTCATAGTCAAACGGAAGCATGTCCGCCATGCGTAGGCTCCACAAATAACCGGATTCGAGGATTGCGCTTGGGTCGCGCAATATTCCTCTGGCATTCATTTCAATAACGGGCATCAATGCTTCAATCCAGAATACCCTGTCAGGTATGTCCTTGTAAAAAGGATGCAAATTATCTTTTACATAATGCACTTCAAGCCGACCGGGCAGTCTGATTTTAAGGTGCCTGATTGGCTTTTCATGATGCTAAAAGTAAAGGGAATTAGCCTATCCTTGAGGTCCTGACTGAATCGGCCGGACGTTATAATTTTTTTCTGTTCCCGGGTTTCAACGTACAATTAAAATCCTTCCTCGTATATTTTACCTTCGATCATCGATCGGAAGACATGAGAAGAACAAGATCAAGGTTGAATTGTTTTATCACCATTGAAAGTCTAGTTGGGTTAAGCAAAATGTATTTTTCCAAATCTTAGAATAAATAATCTTTTCAAAAAATGAAAAACCCCCGGCTTTTCACCGTAGGTTTCTCAATTTGTTGACGGTAATGTCTTATTTGAAATTCAGCACGAGTTCGCTGGTTGTCTTTGGACTGTATGGTTTTAAGCCATCCAACCTGCCGGCCAGCGCATCCCATTCAGCGCCGGGTGATACACCTCCGGAGATGAAACCTTTTTTGTTACTGAAATATCCAGGCGCTGCTGTATTCTTTAAGTACTTCGCCAGGAGTATGGGGTCAAGTCCGGGCCATGCCGCATTTATTTCCGAAGTGAAAACATTCTTGATCGAGTATTCTTTCAAAAGCACTGCGCGGTCAGTACTGTTAAGGGTGCTTGGCGG
>JAYWDP010000445.1:0-9758 GCA_043779775.1 Cyclobacteriaceae bacterium | reverse complement strand
AGAAAATCACTTTTTACAGGAACCTGGCTGTCTACCTCATGGTGGATGTGAGTGAAAGCGGAATTCCACTTTATTTTAAAACGGACAATGCAGACGTTGCCATCTCTCTCAATGTCCCACAACTTCGTACCGGCGGTAGTCTTGGGATTAACATGCTGGGAACAGGAATTAAATTAGGGACCTGGGATGGGGGCAGAGTTCGTACCGATCACGTGGAATTGATTGGCAGAGTAACGATCGGCGATGGTGCTTCAGTACTCGATGATCACGCTACCCATACGTCGGGCACCATGATGGCGACAGGCGTAAATCCATTGGCCAAAGGCATGGCGCCGGGGGCTACCCTGATTGCATTTGATTTCAGCAATGACGTAAGTGAGATGACGCAGCAGGCTAAACCTGACCAGACCTCCCTCATTTTATCGAATCATTCTTATGGAGCGGTAAGCGGCTGGGAATCTAACGGCACAGGCTGGTCCTGGCACGGAGACCCCGCTGTAAATACAACGATCGATTATAAATTCGGTTACTACGATTCCCAAGCCCAGCAGTGGGATGGGATTGCTTTCAACGCACCCTATTACCTGATAGTAAAAGCAGCAGGCAATGACCGCAGTGATACCGGTGATGGCACCAACGGCAGGCTGCCCGATGGAGCACCTCAAGGCTACGACTGTATTCCGACTTACGGTGTTGCAAAAAACATCTTAACTGTTGGCGCTGTCAATAAATTATTCAGCCCCTATACAAGTCCATCCGATGTCACGAAGACTGCTTTTAGTAGCTGGGGCCCGACCGATGATGGCCGCATCAAACCTGACCTGGTCGCCCCTGGATTTCATGTTCTCTCATCGACATCAGTATCTACAACAGATTATCAATTCTTCAGCGGCACCTCCATGTCAACACCGGCCGTTACCGGTACGCTGGCATTGCTCCAGCAGCTTTATAAAAGTTTGAACTCGGGCAATTACATGCGGAGCGCTACCTTGAAAGCGTTGGCGATCCACACAGTGCATGAAACTGGTACAAATCCGGGTCCTGATTATGAATATGGTTGGGGCTTGCTCGACGCTGAGGGCGCTGCCAAAGTCATTATCAATAAAGACAATCAGAATATTTTTATAAAAGAAGCGGTGCTTGCCAGTGGCCAGACTTTTGAGATGGATTTGGGCATCCCGAAGACGGCAACGAAAATTAAAGCCACCCTCGTCTGGACAGACCCTGCCGGAGTACCCCATACACCCCAGGTGAACAACCCGGCAAAAAAACTGGTCAATGATCTTGATTTAAGGTTGGTGGATGCAGCACCCACTACACAGTTTCCATGGAAATTGAATCCGGCATTGCCTTCAGCCGCTGCCACCACAGGCGATAATACCATTGACAATGTGGAGAAAATTGAATTCTCTCCTACGGTAGTCCGCAATTACAAACTGCAGATCACCAATAAGGGAACACTGCAAGGCGGCACCCAGGCCTTCTCTTTGATTTTGGAATATTCTTCGCAAATTGATCCACTCGTTACTTTTTATTGGATTGGCAACGGAGGCTCCTGGGAAGATGGCTCGCATTGGTCCCTTACCAGCGGCGGGGCACCGGCCAACGCGGTGCCAACGGCTGCCAACCGCGTAGTCTTTGATGAAAAATCTTTCAGTATCACAAATTCAACCGTGTTAGTTACCGCAAACGAAAGTATTACTTCCCTGCGTTGGTTTGGAAAACAATTCCCGGTTAATTTCTCCATGAATGGAAAAGCCCTTTCGATCTCCGAAAACATGACCTTACTTACGGACCAGGTCACTACATCAACCTTAGGGACCATCAATTTTACCAGCGCAGCAGCAACGCCCAATGCCGTAGACCTGAATTCCAATATACTGAATAAGATAACATTGAATTTTAATGGAAATTCTTCCTGGGCTTTAACCGGAATAGCGTCACTTGATAAAATAACAGTAGCCCAGGGATCGGTTATGTTCAATGGCGCCATTATTCACCTCAATCAATTGGCGTCGACCGGCACGAGTTCCCTGACTTTTAATACTTCATCCTTTCAGGCATTGCAAAGTCTTGATGTCGATTTCACAGGCGCAACGCTCCAGTCGGACAATATTTCTTCTATTATTATCTCACCGGCGGTCACTAATACTATCAATGTTTCATCAGGAAACTTTCAGGGATTTGTGAATGTGCAGGGTGATGTTTCCATCAATGGAACAGGCCAGGTGCGCAGCATCCAGGGGAATGGCATTGTGCGGTTGAACGGACACCTCCTGGTCTCCAACCTGAATTTATCTGGCGGCTCGCAGCTTATTTTAGAACAAGGTAAAACACAGACATTCACCGATAAAATTGTTTTCGCGACCTCAAGCTCCAGCCGGGTGTCGGTCAAATCTTCCACTTCCAGCAAGGCCACGATGGCCTTCAGCAATTATTTTAAAATTTGTGTAGATAACATTGATGTATTGAATGTCGATGTGGATATCACCAATAATTCTGTAGTCAACGCAGGCCTTGGGGGCACACTCTCCAACTCCCTCAATTGGCTTAACGTCGATTGTTCAAACCTTATCTTCCCTGATTTTGCTCCCAGCAATACATGTGTTAAGGCGTCAACTTATTTTACCGATGCCAGCTCCGGGCCGATCACCTCCAGGGCATGGACATTCGGTGACCCGGCTTCTTCACAGAACACTTCAGCCTTGGTGAGTCCATTGCACTATTACGCCACGGCGGGCCCTTTCACGGCCACACTTACGGTCAACGGTGCGAATGGTTCACGCTCCATTTCGAAACAAGTTGTTCTCACTGCCAACGACCTTGCCGATAACACCGTGCAGCTGAACAATCACAGTCTCATCAGCACGTTGGTCGCCCAGGGCTATCAATGGTTAAAAGACGGACAGATTGTTTCGGGGGCCACCACCCGGTCGTTCAGTTTTGGAACAACACCCTCGGAATATTCAGTGTTGATATTTAGCAATACGTGCAACAAACGCTCAGCACCTTACCTGATCACTGCGGTGGAAGAGGTGGATATCCAGTCGCCGGCCATCAAAATTTATCCAAACCCCACTTCCGATTTTCTGCAAATTGAAAGTACTAGCGCGGTGCTGTCAACCTCCATCATCGATGCGGTAGGCAGGGAAATTCGTCTTGAAGCTGAACCCATGGATGAAGGCAGATACAGGCTGAATGTAAGTGCAGTTCCCTCCGGGTTGTATATTTTGAAAGTGGTCATCCGTGAGAGGACGGATTTGCAGAAAGTGATTATCCGAAAGTAAATCGTTGTTCGTTGTTGGTTGTTCGTGTCGGAGAGATGATTAACCCATTGTTGAGACGAAGCATTTGTTCAAAATTGAGATTGGTTTATTAAAAAATTCGGGACACTAAGTTCACAAGGAAAGCACAAAGACCGCGAAGAAAATATGCCGTTGTGCTCTTTGTGACCTTGTATTTTTAAAAATCATTTTTAGTTGATCGTTGATCGTTTGCGATTGTTAATGACTTTCGTAGACACCGAACAACGATCAACCACCAACGAACAACGATTTACCCCTTCATCAAGTAATCCTGTACGTAATCAGTGGTCCCCTCTTCCAGGGTATGAAAAGGTTTGGTGTAACCAATATTCAATAGCTTCTCCATTGTAGCTTCTGTGAAATATTGGTACTTGTCCCGAATGTCCAGCGGTGTATCGATAAACTCAATGTTCTCTGGCTGGTTCATGGCTTTAAATACTGCCCGCGTTAAGTCGAGGAAGGTGCGCGCTTTACCGGACCCCAGGTTATAGATTCCTGAATTTTTTCTGTGGTGCATCAGGAAGTAACACACATCGACAACGTCTTTCACATAGACGAAGTCTCTCATCTGCCCCCCATCTTTATAATCAAGGTTGTGTGAGCGGAACAATTTCATCTTTCCCGTTTTTTTGATCTGATTGAATGCTTGCCAAATCACGGAAGCCATTCGGCCTTTGTGATTTTCATGCGGACCATAGACGTTAAAAAATTTAAGACCCGCCCAGAACATCGGCTTTTCTTTTTGCTGCAATGCCCATACATCAAAATCATGTTTGGATTGACCGTAAGGATTCAGAGGTTTTAATTTTGAAATATGCGCCTCGTCATCGTTATAGCCCATTTCACCCAGGCCATAGGTGGCGGCGGACGAAGCATAGACCACTGGAATCTGATGTTGTACGCAGCGTGTCCAGATATCTCTGGTGTACTTTGTGTTAAACTGATTCAGTTTTTGGACATCAAATTCGGAGGTGTCGGTGATGGCGCCAATGTGAAAAATGAATTCAACCAATTCATAGTGTTGGTCGAGCCAGGACATAAACTGGGCCAACTCCACTTTTTCCTGAATACGAAGGCCTCCGAGGTTCTTATTTTTGACGGGATTGTTAAATTGATCCACGGCAATGATGGCGTTAAAATTTTCGGCGTTCAGCTTTTTTATCAGGTAACTTCCGATGAAACCTGCCGCCCCGGTTACGATGATCATCTCAATGTAATTCGAGGCAAGTTAATGTATATTTGCGGCTCGCCCGCCGACTTGTCCGCAGAAGCTTTAGCGAAGGTGGAAGCCTCAATAAAAGGTGCTTGGTTTTTTATGATATACGTTAGCAGAAAAGAACATTTCAACGCGGCACACAAACTGTCCAATCCTGCCTGGAGCAAAGAAAAAAACCAGGAGGTATTCGGACCTTGTGCCAATGAAAACTGGCATGGCCACAATTATGATTTGATTGTTACCATTAAGGGCAACCCGGATCCGGACACCGGATTTGTCGTGGACTTGAAGAAACTCAGCACCCTCATCCAAGAGGAGGTAACTGAAAAACTGGATCACAAGAACCTGAACCTCGATGTGGATTTTATGACAGGTAAAATGGCCAGTACTGAAAACCTTGCCTTCGAAATATGGAAAATACTGGCACCTAGTATTTCGTCCATCACTTCATATGGATCCCTTCACTCCATTCGCTTGTATGAGACACCCCGTAACTATGTTGAATATTTCGGTCAGTAAATCCGTCATTTCTTAAAATGCGTTACTACATTATTGCCGGAGAACGGTCGGGAGACATGCATGGAGGTAATCTCATCAAGGCTTTAAAAGCATTGGATCCGCAGGCCGTTTTTAAGGGCTTTGGCGGAGATAACATGAAGGATCAGGGTATGGAGCTGTCCGTGCACTTTGAGCAGATGGCCTTCATGGGTTTCATCACGTTGATTGCCAACTACGGCACCATTCGCCGCATGTTGAAATTTTGTAAGGAAGATATTCAAAAGTTCAAACCGGATGTTGTCGTGCTCATTGACTACGGCGGCTTTAACCGGAGGATTGCTGCCTTCACCAAACCCCGCGGCGTCAAAACTTTCTATTACATTCCGCCTAAAATCTGGGCGTGGTATCAGCGGCGTGCGAAAGAAATCAAAGCCAACGTGGACCGGCTGTTTGTCATCCTTCCATTTGAAAAAGAATTTTACAAGAAATACGACTGGGAAGTGGACTATGTAGGCAACCCGGTGCTGGATGCGGTGAAGGCTTTTACTCCGGATCCGTATTTTTTAACCCGAAATGGATTTACAAAAGACAAACCGATCATAGCCCTTTTGCCCGGCAGTCGCAAAATGGAATTGATCCGCATGGTTCCTCTCATGGCGGAGATTGTAAAAAGACATCCTGACTTTCAATACGCTGTCGCGGAAGTGGATGGAGTGGATAACTCTTTATATGAACCCTTGAGGAAATTACCGGCGGTAAAAATAATTCAGGGCGATACCTACAACCTGCTACAGGTGTCAACGGCAGCGATTGTTACGTCCGGTACCGCCACCCTGGAGACAGGGTTGTTCCGCGTACCTCAGGTGTGCCTATACAAATCAGGCTGGCTGGAAATGAAAATTGCCAGGGCCGTAGTCCAGGTGAAATTTATTTCTTTGATCAACCTGATCGCCGGCAAGGAAGTGATCCGGGAGCTGATCCAGGAGGAGGCCACGGAGCAGACCGTTTCTGAAGAACTCGAAAAATTGGTGAAGAACACGGACTACCGTCAGGGCATCCAAAATGCATATGAGAAAATATATCATTTGTTGGATACCGGGTCAGCTTCGGAGAATACGGCGAGATTGATGGTAGGGTATTTGCGGGGAGGACATTAAACTGAATTCTTTGCGTCAGTCTGAACGGCTCCATAGGAGCCTCCTGTTTGTAACGAATGACTACACTCTGTCCGTTGTTGGTGTTTGCTGCTTCCATCTAACCAATTAAAAATAATCAGTTTCACTTTGCCATGTCATGCTTGTCTGAAGATAGCAGCAGTCACCAACAACCATCCTTATGATACTCTTGGCATGGGCGTCCATTTTAAAGTACCCAATTTGTTGGTGCTCGCTTGCTTCAATGAAATTGAATAGCCGTTAAAAGCTTTGGGATGCCCACAATAGGATAGTTTAGCGGCAAGCGAAACACCAGCAAAGGAGAGCTGAGAGTTTTGTTCATTTTATCAATTTCAAGTTATACTCTATATCACCAAAATTCTTTGCTCTCCAGATTTTCAGATTTTCTCCGTCAAATTCATAATGATGTTCTCCACTAAGCACATAGGATGGTCCATATATTGCAGGAATTACGAAGAATAACGAGTCAATGAAATTTATTGTCGTTCCCTTTGCTTCCAGTTTACCCGCTCCATGTCCAAAAGGCAAATTGGTGGAACATTCATAATATCCATTTGAAATTTTTAAATTTACTGTTCCCGAAAGATTCTTTGAATTTATTGTCTCAAAAATTCCACTAAATGATGAATCCTCTTTTACATTCAGGTTCACTTTTAGTTCATTTTTGTCACAACTGAGTAAAGTCAGCACAACCAGAAGAATCAATGTCAGTTTTTTCACGATGTCATTCTTTGAATATTAGACACAGTATTTTCCTTAAATTGTTGGAATGACGTCTATTCCAAGACCCCCTTAAGCTACTTTCAGCTTGCTGTATCTCGACTTGCTGAATTTGTCTTCCGCGTAAGCGCGGGTGATGACCAACTTCTCGGAGTTTTTATCCGAAGGCATCTCAAACATGGCATCATTGATGACCGCTTCGCATATAGAACGAAGTCCACGGGCGCCTAATTTGAATTCCATCGCCTTGTCAACGATAAAGTCTAGGGCGCCATCTTTGAACTCCAGCTCAATGCCTTCCATTTCAAACAGTTTTTTGTACTGCTTGACAAGGGCATTTCTAGGTTCAACAAGAATTTTCTTAAGTGATACTGTATCCAGGGGGTTCAAGTAGGAAACTACCGGAAGCCTCCCGATAAGTTCAGGGATTAGTCCAAAACTCTTCAGGTCTTGTGCGGATATAAACTGCAACAGGTTGTCGTTGTCAATATCGTTGGGGTGAAGCCCTTCCGTAGAAGCAAAACCCAGCGGCCTGGTGTTAAGTCTTCTGCCGATTAATCTTGAAAGTCCTTCAAAGGCACCGCCGCAAATGAAAAGAATATTTTCTGTGTTTACCGTAATCATTTTTTGATCCGGATGCTTGCGACCTCCCTGCGGGGGTACGTTGACAGCCGTTCCCTCCAGTAATTTCAGGAGCGCTTGCTGCACCCCTTCGCCGCTTACATCCCGCGTGATGGAGGGGTTGTCTGACTTGCGTGCGATTTTGTCAATCTCGTCAATGTATACGATACCGCGTTCGGCTGCTTCCGTATTGTAGTCGGCCGATTGCAAGAGCCGGGTCAATATACTTTCTACATCTTCACCCACATAGCCCGCTTCTGTGAGTACGGTAGCATCCGCAATACAAAAGGGTACCTGTAAAATTTTTGCCAGCGTTCGTGCCAGGTAGGTTTTACCGGTACCGGTCTCTCCTGCCATGATAATGTTTGATTTCTCAATCTGAACATCCGATACCTCCGATTTGCGTTGCGTCAGCCGCTTGTAGTGATTGTACACCGCTACGGACAATACCTTTTTGGCCTGGTCCTGACCGATGACATACTCGTCCAGGAATTTCTTAATCTCTTTGGGCTTGATCAGCTTGAAATTGGGGAGGTTGCCCAACTCTACTTTGTTCTTCTTTTCTTCCAGGAGGATTTGGGTGGCCTGGGTCACGCACTTGTCGCAAATGTGGGCATGGATACCCGAGATCATCAGGTCCACATCCTTTTTACTTCTTCCGCAAAATGAGCAGGTAACTTCCGCCATGTTGATTGGTTCAATTAGGTTAACTGAAATACAAAGATATTGATTAATTGCCTAATTAGTAACTCGTTGATGGTTGTTCGGGAATACATTCCTTCGAACGAACAACGAACAACGACTTTATTTCTTCTTCTCCAGCACCTCATCAATCAATCCATATTCTTTGGCTTCAAAGGCACGCATCCAGAAGTCGCGGTCGGAGTCTTTTTCGATTTTGTCGTAAGTCGCACCGCTGTGCTTAGCCAGAATATTGTAGAGGTCTTTCTTAACTTCCAGCGTCTGACGAAGGGCAATCTCCATGTCTGAGCTCTGTCCTTGCATACCGGAGGAAGGTTGGTGGATCATGATCCTTGCGTGAGGCAATCCGGAGCGTTTCTTGGCGGCCCCTGCGGTCAAAAGTACGGCACCCATGGAGGCAGCAAGCCCGGTACAAATAGTAGCTACATCCGGATTTACATATTGCATCGTATCATAAATTCCTAGCCCGGCATACACCGATCCGCCCGGACTGTTGATATACATGATAATATCTTTCTTTGGGTCGGCCGACTCCAGGAAAAGAAGCTGGGCGGTGATCAGGTTGGCAACCTGGTCGTCGATGCCCATTCCGAGGAAAAGGATGCGATCTGAAATAAGTCGTGTGAACACATCGATGGCACGGAAATTTCCAGGGCGTTCCTCAATGACGTACTGAGTCATATTTTCCACTTTCTGGGCATAGCTGTCAATGGTATTGCTGCTCATGCCAAGGTGATGTACGGCATATTTTCTGAATTCGTTGTTTTTATCCATAGTGTTTTGATGATTTTACAAGGTTATAGATGATAGACGTAAAAGGCATTTAAATAGTTTACCTAAAATTACGATCCACTGATTCTAAATCAAGGTCAATAATTAATGTCGAAGTGCGCGCTAACTAGTTAATGCAACTGCATTATTTGTGCCTTCGTGTCTTGGTGGCTAAAACCTGTCATCAATGATTATGTTCCGCCACCAACTTCTTAAACTCATCCAAACTCACTTTCTTTTCTGTTACCGTGATATTCTCTTTCACCACCCTCATCAGTTTATCATGACGGATCTGATTGTACAGACGCATGAAATTTTCGCCTTTGCCATCCTGTCCAGCCAGGTAGTTGTCTGCAATGGAGTCAAACTTGTCACCTAACTGTTCGGCAATGGCGGGGCCCCCGAATTGTTGTGCTATTAATTGCTTGGCGTGCTCTTTTACTTCTGCGCTCTCTACTGTGATCTTATGTTCTTCTGAAATTTTATTCTTTATCAGATCCCACTTTAGACCGGTTTTATAGTCATTGAATTCTTTTCCAATGACTTCGTCCGTGATTTGTGAGCCTCCGGATATTTTCAGCCAGGCTTTTAAAAAGCTGTCGGGCATGTTTACCTGGGTATGGTCGACCAAATGGTGCTGAATTTCATGGTCCAGTAAATGTTCAGCTTCTCGTTTGTAGTTTTCCGCAATGGTCTCTGTGATTTTGGCGGTAAACTCTTCTTCCGATTTTACTACATCCTTTCCAAAAG
>JAYWDP010000444.1:0-3459 GCA_043779775.1 Cyclobacteriaceae bacterium | reverse complement strand
GTAATCCTTGGTATAGGATTTCTTACTTGTTTTTTTATTCGTTTTGGCCATTTTTATGGGTTTTCAATGATCAAATTTATTGATCTTCTAAACTATAACAAGCATACGGTGAATGAGTTTCGGCTACTTAATTACGCCTCATAGTCAACTCATTTCTCATCTTTCATATCCTTTCTTAGCCGAATCCGTCCACTGAAAATCATTTGCCTTCGGGAAGTCATCAAAGATTTTGCGCACATATTCATCCGGCACGGCCAGCTTTCTCTTCCCCACATCAATCCAGGCGCCATCCAGGTTAAGGACCGCGCAGAGTGTGCCATCTTCTTTATAAAGTTGATGGCGGATACTCCATCGGGCAAAGTCGGGGGTGGACCGGGTAACTTCCAAATCTACCGTAACGAGGTCTTCAAATTTTATTTCACGCTTGAACAGGGCCTCTTCCCGGAAGAGGATGGGGCCTATATGAAGTTCTTCAAACTTCAGATTAGTGAGACCATGCTGGGAAAAGCAAGCGATGCGCAACGTGGCACCATAATCATAATAGGCTGAATGACGGAGATGCCGGTTCTGATCAATATCTGACCAACGTACCTGGATCGGAAGTGAAAATTTCTGCATGGCCTTCTGAAATTCGAATTTATAACTTCTTGTATTACCTTTCATCCAATGCAGCAATCTGTTTTGACCTCCCTTATCATGCCTATCGCCATCGGCACCATCATGCTGGGACTGGGTTTGTCGCTGACGATAGAAGATTTCCGGCGTGTCGTAAAATATCCGAAAGCCATTGCCATCGCGCTCGTCTGTCAAATGTTTTTATTACCCGTCTTGTGTTTTTTTCTGGTGAGAATTTATGGACTGCCTCCGGCGCTTGCGGTCGGCCTGCTGTTGGTGGCCGCTTCTCCCGGAGGACCCTCGGCTAATTTGTATAGCCACTTGTCGAACGGTGATGTGGCACTCAATATTTCCCTCACGGCCATCAACAGTTTCCTTTCACTTTTTACCCTTCCGTTAATAGTCAATCTAGCCCTCCGCTATTTCATGGACACCGACCAATATATGCCCATGCAATTTCAAAAGGTGATCGAAGTGTTTGCGATCGTGTTATTGCCTGCCACACTCGGGATGGTAATCAGGGGCAAGGCAGCTGGCTTTGCCGCACGCATGGACAAGCCTGTGAAGATTCTATCCGCACTTTTCCTGGCCACTGTTATTGTCACCGTTGCCATCCGTGAACGGGCATTGCTCGTGGATACTTTCACTCAACTGGGCATACCCGTCCTTCTCTTCAATGCCCTGAGCATGGCAATGGGCTATTTCCTTCCACAACTTTTCAGAATAGAAAAAAGACAAGCCATTGCCATTGGCATGGAAATCGGAATACATAATGCCACGCTGGCCATTTTTATTGCACTTAATGTTCTTAACAATCCAGCCATGTCCCTGCCACCGGCACTTTACGGCCTGCTAATGTTTTTCACCGCTGCGGTGTTTGGATTTTTAGTGAGGAGATAGTTGTTAGTTGATGGTTGTTCGTTGTTGGTTCCCAACTGGAAACACCGATCAACTAAAGTCATTGATACCAATGGAAAGGGACTTTATCTTAACAGCAAGAAGCCTGCTGTATTCACGATCAACTAACAACGATTTGATGTATTCACGAACAACCATCAACGAATAACCAACAACGAATTACGGTGTATTCACCTCGTTAAACCCATCTTTCTGGTCCGTCCAGCTCATGGGGTAGCTCTTGTCCACGAACTCCGCTGCGTCGGAAGTGAGATAGAGGGGATGGAAAGTATCCAGCATTACGGCGAGCTCTTTGGTCTCTTTGGCGCCGATACTTTTCTCAACGGTACCCGGATGAGGTCCGTGGGGCAAACCTCCGGGATGCAGGGTGAATGACCCGCGCTCAATGCCTCGGCGGCTCATAAAATTTCCTTCTGCATAGTAAAGAACCTCGTCGCTATCGATGTTGCTGTGGTTGTAGGGAGCAGGTATCGAAAGCGGATGATAATCAAAAAGGCGGGGTACGAAGGAGCAGATCACAAAATTATGTCCCTGGAAAGTCTGATGTACTGGTGGCGGCTGATGGATGCGGCCCGTAATGGGTTCAAATTCATGGACCGAAAAAGCATAGGGCCAAAGAAATCCATCCCAACCTACAACGTCCAACGGGCTATGATCATAAACATATTGATGCAGGTAGCCTTGCTTTTTGATCTTCACAAGAAATTCACCTTGCTGTGTTTCCCTAATGAGTTCGGCTGGTGGACGTATGTCACGTTCGCAATACGGAGAATGTTCCAATAATTGTCCCAACTGATTGCGGTAGCGCTTGACGGTTTCTATTGGAGAGGTGGATTCAATAATCAACAGTCTCAGCGGACCGTCATTAAATGTAAGTTTATAAATGACCGTGCGGGGTATCACCACATAGTCGCCCTGTTTGAAATCAATTTTACCAAATTGTGTGATCAGACTTCCGCTGCCATCATGAACAAATATCACTTCATCGCCTTCTGCATTTTTGTAGAAATAATCCATCCTTCGATTCTTCGGTGAGCAAAGGGCCATCGAGCAGTCATTGTTCATCAGCAGTACCTTGCGGGCATCCAGATAATCTTCGCCGGTGATCTCCACTTTTGAAGTATTGAGATGGGTGTGGCGCAGACCGTATTCTTCGAGTTTCTTTGGACCGTATTTCACGGGTTCCTTCAGCATTTTAATCCGGGTGGGCGGATGGGTATGATACAGGATCGAATAAATGCCCGAGAAACCTTCCGAGCTCACCACTTCCTCATGAAATAAACTTCCATCAGGCTGCCTGAATTGTGTGTGGCGTTTGGGGGGAAATTGACCGAGATGATGATAATACATGACCGGATAATTTGGTACACCAATTTATGGAAAGGTTCTGGATTCTGGGGGCTGGTTTCTGGTATATTGAGTTAATAGAGAAGTGCACGGTATCCAGAATCAAGCTGAGCAAGCTTCCCAGTGGCGGGAAACTGGATTCAAGTGACTTGTTTGACAATTTGGCATCCAGTGTCACATCTCATAGAGATCTACCAGCAACCAGAATCCAGTGACCAGCTACATCTTCCCCCTATTCAAATCCGGAATCCTATCAAACAATTTGATCGCCTGCTGCAATACCTCGTTTGTCTCGTTGAAGATGGGATAGAACCCGCTATTCCCCCATATCTTTCTTGCGATCTGTGCTTTAACGTTGAGCTGAAAAATTGCTTTATGTCCTTCCAGGTCCTTGTAATCCGGCTTAACTTTATTTTGCCGGCCGGTCTTCACGAGTTGTTTCAGCATATCATCCGAAACTTGAAAGTCACGGAAATACTTTTCAAAACCCATTTTTGTAAGTTCATCCTTGTGCTTATCTGTATACGTGAATGTGTACTCCTGAACGGAGTTGGAAGTATACAGTTCGTTAAGATAATG
>JAYWDP010000443.1:0-3466 GCA_043779775.1 Cyclobacteriaceae bacterium | reverse complement strand
TGGTTGAGAACAGGGTTTGCCCTTATGAAAACTCGCCGGATGGCAATTTCATTTTTGAAAAACACCCTGAAGCCGGCAATCTTATTTTTTTGGGTGGTGGTTCCGGCCATGGGTTTAAACATGGACCAGCGTTAGGGGAATGGGTGGCAAGGTCGTTGACAGGTGGAAATTAATTTGAAATTTATTTCTCCACAGAAAACTTAAAAACAGTTCTTTGCTTATAGACCTCACCCGGTTTCAATACTGCCGCAGGAAAATTCTTTTGATTAGGGGAATCAGGGAAGTGTTGAGTTTCAAGACAGAAGCCATTTCTGAAATCATACGTTTTGTTACCCTTGCCAACCTCCGATTTGTTGAGGAAATTACCGGTATAAACCTGCAAGCCCGGCTCTGTGGTCCACACTTCCATAACACGACCGGAAGTGGGCTCATGAACGGTGGCAGCAAGGGAGAATTCATCCCCATTTTTATTCAGCACCCAATTGTGGTCATACCCCTTGCCATATTTCAACTGGAGGTCTTCCTGATTAATCCTTTCGCCTATTTTATGCGACTTTAAAAAATCAAACGGTGTACCCCCTACTGACTTTATCTCTCCGCTTGGAATTAAATGATCATCAACGGGTGTAAAGCTGTCAGCGTTGAGGGTGAGTTCGTGATTGAGAATGTCACCGTTCCCCTCACCTGCCAGGTTGAAAAAAGAATGATTGGTCAGATTGACGATCGTGGTCTGATCGGTAGTGGCTTCATACTCGATGACCAGTTCATTCTGATCCGTAATCGAGTAAATCACTTTCACGGAAAGATTCCCGGGATATCCCTCTTCTCCATCTTTGCTGACATAGGTCATTTCAAGGGCTTGTGTCTGGTCCCTCATAAAGGGCTCCAACTGCCAGAACACCTTGTGAAAACCTTTTGGACCACCATGAATGGCGTTCGGTCCGTTGTTGGTTGCCAATTGATATTCCTTCCCCTCGAGGGAAAACTTACCTTTTGCAATACGGTTGGCGAAGCGGCCAATAATCGCACCATAAACGGAATTTCTATTGAGGTATTGCTCCAAAGAATCATAGCCCAGTACGATATCTCCACTCACACCATTTTTATCCGGCACCCTAAGAGTAACTATTCTGCCTCCAAAGTTGGTGACAGTCATACTCATTCCATTTTTATTCTGAATTGAATAGACCTGAAGTTGAGGTGTTTCGGCCGGGGTGGACATAGGAGTTTCCTTTTTTGGGGTTGAGCAACTGGCGAGCCATGCGCATCCCAGTATGAGGTAGATTCGGTTCATAAATGAAAGTTATAAAAAAGTTGGCTATTGGCCTTTGGCTGTTAGGTGAATTGATTTTAATTGAGTTTTAAGGTAAGTTACGAGCATTAAAGTTTTGAACTTAAAAATCAATCATGGCAAATTTAATTTCTAAAGGCACCATCGGCATCCTCACCGGTGGTGGTGACGTCCCAGGCTTAAACCCGGCGATTCGGGCGGTGACAGTCAGGGCTATCCGCGAAGGGTATAAAGTGATCGGATTGCGCCGGGGATGGGGCGGACTCATTGATATGGTGCGCGACGCTAAATTCGATAACAGCTTAAATTTTGTCGAGCTCTCCAGGCATGTGGTGGATCGCGCCGCCCGCACCGGGGGCACCTTTCTCCATTCTTCCCGAACACGGCCTAGTCATGTTTCCAAAAGCAGGGTCCCTGACCATTTGAAAGAAAGTTATAAAGAAGATTACAATGACCTAACGAAAGAAGTAATCAAGAACCTGGAATGGCTCGGTATTGACTCCCTCATCACCATCGGGGGAGATGACACCCTTAGTTATGCGGTACACTTATTCAAACAGGGGATCAATGTGAATGCGATTCCAAAAACCATGGACAATGACGTACCGGGTACGGACTATTGCATTGGTTTCAGCACCTGCGTCACGCGCACCATCCATATGACCAACAGCTTGCGCACTTCTGCCGGGTCCCATGAACGGTTCATGGTACTGGAGGTATTTGGCCGATATGCGGGCTTTACGGCGATGCTGCCCACGATGGCTGGTGCCGCAAACCGCTGTGTGATTCCTGAGCATCCTTTCAACATCGAAAAACTTACGGAGAAGATGGTGGAGGACCGAAATGACAACCCCAGTAATTACTCCATCGTCATGGTCTCGGAAGGCGCCATGTTTGAAGGAGGTGAAATGCAGTTTGAAGGAGCTGAAAAGGATGCCTATGGTCACGCCAAACTCGGTGGCATTGGCGATATGATTTCTGCAAAACTGAAAGAGTTGTCACCAAAATATAACAAAGGACGCGCCATCGAGACCATCAATCAAAAGCTGGGATACCTTGTACGCTGCGGAGATCCGGATGCTATCGACTCTATCGTGCCGATGGCTTTTGGAACAATGGCATTGGACCTCATCCTTAAAGGAGTCTATGGAAGGCTCGTTGTTTTACAAAATGGAAGATATAATCACGTTCCTATTGATGTGGTGACGAGTAAGAAAAAAATAGTTGACGTAACGAAACATTATGACACGGAGCGATTGCAT
Source organism: Cyclobacteriaceae bacterium (assembly GCA_043779775.1). Taxonomy (GTDB): domain Bacteria; phylum Bacteroidota; class Bacteroidia; order Cytophagales; family Cyclobacteriaceae; genus ELB16-189. The sequence goes on along the minus strand of JAYWDP010000443.1, from coordinate 913 downwards.
CCGATTTATAAGGATTTTGAGATGCTGCCGCTGTTTTTGATGGCGAGCGACTGATTAAAGTGCTTAAGTGTTTACGTGTTTAAGTGCTTGGGTTGAGCAGCCATGGCTGAGGCATTAAGTCTATTTTTGTCTTCCTTTCAAGTCGGTTAGGCGGATGTTGTCGGGGACGCCTCCGGGGAATCTTGAATACTTCAGTAATTCTTTCCACGCTTCTGATTCACTTATAAGAGTGGGTGGGGCTTTTTTGACCATTACAGGTTTGGCAGGAAAAGATTTATAGTTGGGAGTATCCTCCTCTGCCACAGCCGAGGTAGTTGAAATAATCCAAAGTGGTGCAGTAATTCCCAGGAAGTAGCCGTTTATTAATGGCGTTGCCAAAATACCTAAGTATCCAAATCCATATTGACCAGGATTATACATGATAACCATCGCCCTGACGATGTCCGACTTTGCCAAACTTATTGATTTGGATTTAAGAACCATAACAGAATCATTCCTGCTGCCTATTAATTCACCTTCATAGCGCGTGCTGTCTTTGGAGGTTATTTTTATATATCCGCCAAAAGGATCCTGATCAAAATCTATTCTCCTGGGTACTGTGTTTTGAGGCGCCCGGATGGTATGAAAGCAGGATGTGAACCCCATCATTAATGACATCAGCCAAAAAATATGACGTTTCATTTTCAATTTTTAGTATATCGGCTGTTCCAAAAAATATTTTCCATTTCCGGCTCTTGCCGTTTATAGGCCGGCGCCATTGATTTCAGATAGCGGTGCGGGCTTCGGAAAATTGCCCGGGCTGCTTTCAGGTCCTGGGAAGGAAGCCACTCTTCCCGCATCCATTCCAAATAATATCCCTCACTTTCAATAAAAAATTCGAACTCCTTGCCCGGTGGAATGGTGTATTGCAGAC
>JAYWDP010000442.1:0-23588 GCA_043779775.1 Cyclobacteriaceae bacterium | reverse complement strand
TGGAAGAACGTATTTATCAGCTGCAGATGAACCCGGACCGTGCAGATGTAATTATTCCCGCCAGCGATATCTACATCAAGGTCATGGAATGGGCACGCTCAAAAAATATCCTCGTACCAGAGGTGGGACTAAAGGACGGAATCCTGCTTCACCTCTTTGAAAAGAACCGGAAGCAAAAGAAAATTGAATTTGTCAATACGGAAGATCAATCGAAAGGGAAAAAATCATTTTGGCTGAAAGGAAGTCCGAATTAAATCAGTCTTTCTCCATGGGTCTAAAAAAGCCTGGCGCTTTCGATGATTTCTTTTGTAACGTTATAAAACTCCTTGTGAATGTTAAAGGGGGCCTCCCCATTTAATTCCTTAATCACATAGCTGCCATCCTCTTTCATTGTGTAGGAATTTACGTTGTCGCGTAAATTGTATCGCAGGATATTGATTACCTGTTTCTTCAGAATTTGCTGTTCCAGCAAAACCAGAGACTCCACGCGCCGGTCAAAGCTACGAACCATGGCATCTGCGCTGCCAATATAAACTTTTGGGTCTCCGACGCTGTGAAAATAATAAACTCTGGAGTGCTCGAGGTACTCGCCTACAATTGATATGACTTCAATATTTTCACTTAAACCAAGACGACCAGGACGCAAGCAGCACATACCCCTCACAATGATCTTCACTGGCACACCCGCCTGGCTGGCCTCATACAATACGTCAATAAACTCCTTATCCTGTATAGAATTAAGTTTAATTACAATTCCTGCCGGCAAGCCGTTTCGGGCATTTTGAGCTTCTATCTTTGCCAGGCTGCAAAGCTGAGAACGCATGTCTCGCGGAGATGTGATCAGGTTACGATAAGCGAAAGGTTGAGAATGTCCTGTGATAACATTAAAAAATTCTGACACATCACTTGCATAAGTCTCCTTCGTTGTCAGCAGTCCAATATCGGTATACAAACGGGCGGTAACCTCATTATAATTTCCACTGGCGATGTGGACGTATCTAAAGACCTTGTCATCCGGTTCTCTTCTTACTATGAGCAGCAGCTTGGTATGCGTTTTTAATGTTCCGAAACCATAGATCACAAAACATCCGGCTTTTTGAAGTTTCTGCGCTTCCCGTAGATTATTTTCTTCATCAAAGCGGGCTTTCACTTCAAATAAAACCGAAACATGCTTGCCATTTTCAGCGGCCTTTAACAAGGCTGCACTGACCCGCGACTCTTTTGCCAGTCTGTAAATGGTTATTTTAATCGATAACACAAACGGATCGTCTACGGCTTTCTCCAATAACTCAATCACAGGATCCATGGAGTTGTATGGATGATGAAGGAGTATGTCCCGTTCCTTCAGCACATCAAATAATTCACGGAGTCCCAGCTCAGGAAACGTAACCGGCTTCACCGGCGGTTTCCCGGATGACCGCTTGTCTTTAAATTCCTTATGGCCAATAATCTGTAAAAGGCCGGTAAAATCCAGCATGCTATCCTTCGGCACAGTGAATATGTTAAGATCATCAAGGTCCCATTGAATCTTTAACAATCGCACCATCCAGGGGTCCGCTCCTTCCAATAAATCCAAACGTACGACCCTGCCAGTCCTTCGGGTTTGCAGTTTCCTTCTGAGTTCTTCCAGAAAATTTGACTCGATATCTTCACTTTCTTCCAAGGTAAAGTCACCATTGCGATTGATACGGAAAAGGTTGATGCTCAGCACTTCCACGTTTCTGAAAAGGTGATGCACATTGTGGATAATGATATCTTCTATAGGTATAAAGGCAATCGTGCCATCCATTTGCAGGATTTCATAAAAGCGCCCAATGTTACTGGGGATCTGGATGAAAGAAACTTTCTGCGCCTGGGGAGATTCCGCCGCTGCTTTGGTGACCACACCGATGAGCAGCCTGTTATTCTTTAAAGTCGGAAATGTATGATAGCTATCAAACATCATCGGCGTAAGCATCGGATAGATAGTCCGTTGAAAATATTGATCTACACGATGCTTATCCTGTTCCGACAGCAGTTTATAGTCAATGATACGGAAACCGTTTTGTTCAAAAAGAGGTTTTAGTCTCTTTTTGTAGTAATCATGTTGTGTGTGGATGAACTTCTGGACTTCCTGCATGAGCATAATACGGAAAGGTGTTTCCCGAAGCCCGCTGTAGTCAAAACGTTCCTTACCGAAGTCGAGATAATTATACAAACTTCCCAGACGGATGGTACAAAACTCATCCAGGTTGGAGGCTGTGATGGAGAAAAATTTCAGACGGTCAAAAATATTGCGGTCAATATGCTTTGCCTGGTCCAGTACGCGGTAATTAAACTGGAGCCAGCTTAAGTCACGGCTTATATAATTGCTTTCTGCTATTTGTTGTGAAACATTAGCCGGTAACGTCAACAGTTCTTCTTCGCCTTCCATACGTCCGCCACTCAATTAAATATCTATTTTGGCATACTTGGCATTCTTCTCGATAAAATCCCTGCGGGGAGCCACCTCATCGCCCATAAGCATTGAAAACAAGTGATCCGCCTCAGCGCCAGACTCAATGCCAACGAGTTTCAATGAACGCTTCTCCGGATTCATGGTAGTCGTCCATAATTGCTCAGGATTCATTTCGCCCAGTCCCTTGTAACGCTGAACATTTACACTGTCTTCTTTACCATCCTTACTAAGTTCTTTGATAATCACATCCTTTTCCTCCTCAGTCCAGCAATAGCGTTCTTCCCTACCTTTTTTTAACTGATATAAGGGAGGCAGGGCGATGTACACATATCCTTGTTCAATTAAATCCTTCATATACCGAAAGAAGAAAGTCAAAATGAGTGTGCGGATATGGCTTCCATCCACATCGGCGTCGGTCATAATAATAATTTTATGATATCGAAGCTTGGTGAGGTTGAGCGCTTTATCATCTTCCGGGGTCCCGAAGCTTACACCCAGGGCGGTGATCATATTTTTTATTTCCTCATTCTCATAAATCTTATGTTCCTGGGCTTTCTCTACATTTAGAATTTTCCCACGTAAGGGCAGGATGGCTTGAAAATGGCGGTTCCTTCCTTGCTTGGCCGAGCCACCAGCAGAATCACCTTCCACAAGATACAATTCCGATTCAGCGGGATCAGCGCTGGCACAGTCAGCCAGCTTTCCTGGTAAGCCTGTCCCACCCAGCACATTTTTCCGTTGCACCATTTCGCGTGCCTTGCGGGCAGCCACGCGTGCCTGGGCCGCCAGAATCACTTTGCTTACAATCAGTTTTGCTTCCTTCGGATGTTCCTCTAAAAAATTCTGAAGCGCTTCTCCTACGGCCTGGTCAACAGCACCCATCACCTCTGAATTTCCCAGCTTGGTTTTCGTCTGGCCTTCAAACTGTGGTTCTGCCACCTTCACCGAGATTACAGCTGTAAGTCCTTCACGAAAATCATCTCCTGAAATTTCGATCTTCGCCTTCTCCAGCAAACCTGACTTATCAGCGTAGGTTTTTAGGGTTCTGGTCAATGCCCTTCTGAAACCTGCAACGTGCGTTCCGCCTTCATGGGTGTTGATGTTATTCACGTATGAAACCAGGTTCTCACTGAAAGAGGTATTGTAACTCATCGCCACCTGTACCGGCGAAGAACTGTTATTATTTTCCACATAAATCGGCTCAGCAATTAATTTCTCTCTTGTGGCATCGATGTATTGAACAAACTCACGCAATCCACCTTGTGAAAAAAATTCATCCTGCCGTGGCACTCCCTGCTCATCCTTTTCGCGTAGGTCTTTCAGAATGATTTTAATGCCGGGATTGAGGAAAGAAAGCTCGCGTAAACGGGCAGATATGGTCACATAGTTATACTCCAGTGCCTGGAAAATTTCATGGTCCGGCTTAAACTCAATGGTTGTGCCCCTTCTCTCTGACTCGCCAATTTGCTTTACGGGAAACTGAGGGATGCCTCTTTTGTATTCTTGCTCAAATACCTTTCCATCGCGGTAAACAGTAGCCTTTAGCATCGCTGACAGTGCATTCACACACGAAACTCCTACCCCATGCAATCCACCGGAAACCTTATAGGTGTCCTTGTCGAACTTCCCACCGGCATGAAGCACGGTCATTACCACCTCCAGGGCTGAACGCTTTTCCTTCGCCATCATATCGGTGGGAATGCCCCGCCCGTTGTCCTCCACGGTAACGCTGTTGTCCGGGTTGACCGTTACCGTAATCTGATCACAATAACCCGCCAATGCCTCGTCAATTGAGTTATCAACGACTTCCCATACCAGGTGGTGTAGACCTCTGACTCCGATGTCCCCAATGTACATGGCCGGCCTTTTCCGCACGGCTTCCAACCCCTCTAAAACTTGAATATTACTGGCCGAGTACTCAGAGGCCTTTTTCAACTTTTCTTCGTTCATTTTGAATAATTACAACCGGTAAAAATAAGGGTTTTTGATGGCAAAAACTGCATATTTTGGAGAATAAAGTATACTATTTTAAGAAAGATTTTAGCTTCCAACCTACTGGTTGAATTAAGTCCAGTGACCCCTCGAAATCGTGCCAATTATGGCATATCGAAATGTTGAAATAAATTGATTCCCTATCAAGAAATTCCACGGCGCGTTTTTGTTCAATATCACGTACCGTACAATAAAATATTTAGTTATGCATCTGACACCGAAGAAGCCATTTATGGGTTCAGCCTAAAATTAAAAGGCTGCCCGATACGGTAATTTCGAATCGGGCAGCCTTGCTGAGTGTAAAAAGTCAAATTATTCCTTGGAAGGTTCTTTCTTCTCTTTCTTCTTCTTTGAGGACTTCTTGCCTGATTTTCCTTCGTCTTCACTCATGAGTTTTAAGCGAGCTTTTTCCAGCTCTGCCTTTTGTGTTTCATCTACCGTTGGATATTTCAATTTGAGTTCCTCAAACTGGCGGTGAATAATAGAGGCAATCGCCAACCTCGCGTACCATTTGTCATCTGCAGGAATGACAAACCATGGAGCATTTTTCATGGAGGTCGCGCTTAAGGCTTCCCCATAGGCATCCTGATACTCATTCCAGAATCCACGCTCCCTGAGGTCTGCCATGGAGAATTTCCAGTTCTTGCTCGAATCCTCAATGCGCTCCATGAATCTCTTCTTTTGCTCTTTCTTTGATACATGAAGGAAAAACTTCATTATGATCATGCCATTGTCCGTGAGGTTCTTCTCAAATCTCCGAATCTGCTTATAACGGTCCTTCCAGAAATTCTTATCGATACTCTTTACCGATTCAATTCCAGGAATATTTTCCTTCAATATAAATTCCGGATGAACCTTCGTGACCAATATGTTTTCATAGTGCGAACGATTGTGTATGGCTATCTCACCTCGTGCCGGCAGTGCCAGTTCGTGCCGCCAGAAATAATCATGGTCCAACTCGAATGAATTAGGGGCCTTAAAACTATATACTTTTACACCCAGTGGATTAAATCCAGACATGATATGCTTAACCGCCCCATCTTTACCAGCAGCATCCATGGCCTGGAAGACAATCAGGACTGAATAACGGTTATGGGCATATAACTTGTCCTGAATCTCAGCCAATTGCTTGCGGCTGGAATCCAATAACATCTCGGAGTCCTTCTTATTCAGGACCTTACCAGTATACTTAGTATTGAAACTTTTTAATTTAACGTTCGAACCTTCCTTTACCTGAAGGTCCTTTAGCCGAATCAATTTTTCATCAGTGAGCATAGGTTTATTATTTAGTAATAAGCTAAATGTAATTATTCCTTTGGAATCTCCACTATGATTTTAATCATGATCTTACCAAACAATAATCAGCCTAAAACAACCATTTTTCAATTGATTTTAGTAACTTTCCCTAACCTCACCAAAATACCTACCTCATGAAAAAGACTTTAATAATTTTCCTCACCAGCACCCTTACTATGGTCAGCTTTTCTGCCATTTCACAAGCTGATACCGCAGCCATCAAAGCGGTTATTGAAAAGGAGACCAATTCATTTTTTAATGTGAATCGCAAGGATTGGGAGGATATTTGGCTACATGTGCCCTATGCCTATTGGTCATACTCCGATTCGACGGGCACCAATTTTATTGAAGGGTGGGACGCTATTAATAAATCATTTGATGTCTATTTTTCAACGCAGGTATCGAGTCGCCAAATAGATGTCGCTAAACAATCAGGCGCGACGATTGAACGGATCTGGAAAGAATTCAGAATCTATGGCAACGGAGCTTTTGTTCAATATACCCAAGAAGTAAAAAACAGTAAGATCCATTACGATCAAACTTCACAGATCCGTATTCTAGAAAAGAAAGGTGGAAAATGGAAAGTAGTCAGCGTAAATGTGATTGCTAAATACCCCAAGTAATAAGGAAAGTTAGGGCATGAAGATAAATATTTTACTAACCTTATTTTGGCTGGCTTCTTTGACAGTGTCTGCACAGACAGACACGGATGCAATCAAAGCGGTCATCGAAAGAGAAACTACTTTCTTCTTTTCCGTAGACAAGAAAAACTGGGAAGCGAATTGGCTCAACGCATCCTATACCTATTGGACATCCTGTGATTCAACGGGAGGAAGTTTTGTTGAAGGAACCGACAACATCAAACTAAATTTTGAGGAATACTTTCGTACCGCAAAACCATCAAAATCAAAAATTATAAGGGAGTGGCAGGAGGTGCGGATTTACGGAAAAGCTGCTTATGTTCGCTTCATTCAGAAAGTCATCGACGAAATAGATAACGAAGAAACATCCGAAGTAAGATTTCTTGAAAAAGACAAGGATGGAAAATGGAAGATTATCTGTTTAAATACAATCGCTAAATATTCTTCCCGGTAGTTAATCCTACGTGCCATACTTTTCAATACTGCCCGCTGCGCAACAATACCAAGGTACAGGCTTCCGTTGCTTCAGCGCCTGCATCATTAACTCGATTAAAAAAATCAACGTTTTCTGTCCCCGGATTAAATATTACGCGCCTGGGCTTCAAACTAATAATGTAATCGTACCATTCAGGCTGATGCCGGGGACCAATGTAAAGCGTAACGGTATCCACATCCTGAATTTCAGGTTTCTGGCGAAGATCCAGGGTATTAATGCCAAAGACCACTCCCTTTTTAATTCCGACAGGAACTATTTCATGTCCATTTTGGCAAAGCCTTTCTGCCGCCAGATACGAATAACGCGATGGGTTGGTCGAAGCACCTATGATGACGGTTTTCTTTTTCATTTGAAGTACTTGTTAATTATAGCCTCTGCGCAACGCTCGCCATCCATAGCTGCCGAAACGATTCCTCCGGCGTAGCCTGCACCTTCCCCACATGGAAATAATCGCTTCATCTGCAGATGCTCAAGGGATTCCTTGTCTCTTGGGATGCGCACCGGTGAGGAGGTCCTGCTTTCAACTCCCACGATGACAGCTTCATTGGTTAGATAACCTTTCATCCTGGCGCCAAAGTTCCGTAACCCCTCTCTTAATCCATTTGAAATAAATTTAGGTAAAACGGAGGCCACATCCTGAGAAACCAGACCCGGCTGATAGGAAGTGTCCGGCAAGGAAGCCGAAAATTTCTGGTCTACAAAGTCGACCAGACGCTGGGCCGGTGCCATCTGCCGGCCACCGGCCATTGCACATGCCTTCTGCTCAACATCTCTTTGGAAATGCATCCCTGCCAAAGGGCCGAAACTTTCATATGCCCTGAAATCAGTGATCTCTACGGCCATAACTATTCCCGAATTTGCAAATTTAGAATCCCGCCGAGAGGGACTCATCCCGTTCACTACTACTTCTCCCGGGCATGTGGCTGACGGTACAATAAATCCTCCGGGGCACATGCAGAAAGAAAAAACGCCCCGTTGCTCTTTGCCTTTCCCCGACTGGTGAACGAGGGAATAAGACGAAGCCGGCAACCAGGGCCCCCGATCCGTTTCACAATGATATTGGATTTTGTCAATCAATTGCTGCGGATGTTCCACACGTACTCCCAAAGCAAATGGCTTGGGTTCTATTAATATTTTCTTCTGATGAAGTAATTCAAATATATCCCTTGCCGAATGACCTGTGGCCAGGATCACAGCCTTTGCCAAAAATTTTTGTCCGTCCCGTGTCACTACTCCCTGCAATTCATTGGCATCCACGATAAAATCCGTGACAGTTGTGTTAAATAATATTTCACCACCGGCATTCAGGATGGAATCTCTGATCTCCGTTACTAGTTGAGGGAGTTTATTGGTGCCGATGTGAGGATGCGCATCATAAAGAATTTCATCCGTGGCACCGTGTACAACCAGGATCTCCAAAATTTTTCGGATATCACCCCTCTTGGTGGATCGCGTGTAAAGTTTACCATCTGAGTACGTCCCTGCGCCACCCTCACCAAAGCAATAGTTCGACTCAGGGTTCACAATTTGATCCTTGTTGATCGCAGCAATATCGCGCCTCCTTGCCTGGACATCCTTGCCCCGCTCGAGGATAATGGGCCTTATTCCATCTTCCAGCAAGCGAAGGGCTGCAAACAAACCGGCAGGGCCAGCACCCACTACGATTACCGGACTTGCTTTGGATACATCCGGATAAATTTTCTTATAGGAAATCGATTTAGCAATTGCCTCTTTTGAAATAATCTCACCGAGTATTTTAACTACTACCTTCCGGCCACGGGCATCAATGGACCTTCTGAGCGGATGAAATACCTGATCATCCTCTCGCGAACGGTGGAGTCTTTCAGCGATGGTTTGCTGATAGAGCACAGGGTCATACGCTTCCTGGGGAGTCAGCGCTAATTCAATCTTTTTTTGCATGAAAGGCAGTTAACCTTTAAATGAAATATAGGTCGCCAGTTTACCTTCTTCCGTCAAATGAAAATGAGTATCCAAAATTTAATCCGAACCTAAAGCTCTGTGAGAATTTATTCTGGTTTATAGAGCTGAATGCACTCTCAAAGACAGGCTCAACATCAAATACCCTGTAACCCACATCATAAGCCACAAATGCATCAATGGTAAATCCGTCGCCGTTATTTCGTTGCATGAGTCGCGTTCCCAGCAATACGCCGTACTCAGCACGTTGTTCAGAAGCGCTTGCCATGATTAAGTTATTAGGTGAGTTGGCAAAAAAGATATTGTTGAAATAGCCGATGTTGCTAAACCTCAGTTCCTGACCAAAATACCACATGCCCGTCTTAATCGTATTATAGAACTTTTGCTTCAATGAAATGGCATATCCACGCTGATACACTTTCCCGGAGGGAACCTCAGAATCAGAGGTGAAGAAAGGAGATCGTATTCCTTCAAATTCAAATTCATGCCCTAACCGTTCCTGGTTATAAAATTCAATAGCCAATGGCATACGCCCTACAAATGACATCATGGGATTGGCACCGATGATGACTGAACGATATTCGGGATACCGAGGCTGAAAATAATAAAACCCCTTCTTACGATTTGCCCGGACGGAAGCCGTTACGTTTTTATTCTTGTTAATGAGTGCATTAATCTCGCTGGCCAGCTCATTGTTCTCATAGAATGGTTTGTAATAGCCTGAAAGAGTGCCATCCAGTTCATAGAGTTCCCAGGTGCCAACCCGGAGATCATCTTCCATCGGGCCTTTGGTCTGCAAAGTGCCGCTGGGATAGTAACCTTTATAGACCCCCTTTCCCTTCTTATAGTCGCATTCTGCGCTCAGCTTCCCTTCTTGTGAATAATAGAGCCATTTACCATCGTACTTGCCGCTTACAATCATGCCCTTGGTCTTCAACTTCTTTTCCGAAAAATATTCCCGGTACTCGCCGCTACCATCTACAAAAGTAATTTCGTTTTTAACCGAGCCGTCTTTATTGTAAACACTCCAGTATCCATCCTTCCTTCCACCAACAAATTCACCCGAGGAACTTATCGTGCCATCCTCAAAGAAGTAATTCCATTTTCCAATCGCTTCATCATTTTCGTAGAATCCTGTAGAAGAAACTTTACCCGAAGGAAAATAATGTTTCCACTCTCCATTCCTTCTTCCGTTGGCATAATCTCCTTCGCTTTGTAAGGTGCCGTCTTCAGCATAATATCGCCAATGACCTACATTTTTAGAACCTGCCCTGGGGCCTTCTGCAAATATCTTTCCCGAATGGTAATACTCTGTGTAGCGGCCGTGGTCGTCGGCATATTCAATCTCCCCGCGTTTGGTTTCATCTTCAAAATAAGTTGTCCAAAGTCCGGCGCGCTTGTTTGCCACATAATCCCCCTTCTCCTTGAGCTCGCCGCTCTCATAGTAGATCTTCCATTCTCCTTCTTTGTTCTTCCCATTCACCATCCCGTCCATGCTTTTCGAACCATTCTCGAAAAAATATTCCCACAATCCGTAGTTAGAGCTTTGACGGAGTATGCCGCGCATTTTAAGATTGCCGGTCTCATAATAAAACTCCCAAACTCCGGTCGTTTCATTGCCCATAAACTGACCTTTTGACTCTATACTTCCATTGAGGAAATAAGAAATATATCGGCCATTGAGAATGTTTTCAATAGTATCTTTTACCTGATAAGTCTCTTTGATGTTTTTCCTGGCTGCATCGTGAAAGGAATAGCGTGTAATGCCTTGGGCTTGAAGTTGCCATGGGGAAAAAATAACGACCAACAGCCAGAGAAGCTTCTTCACTATGAGGGGTTTACCACCAGTAAAGTTAATAAATAATTGCGAAGGAGATTATGCAGGGCGCAAAGCTTTCTCTATCCCAGCCTTTCCCCATTCGGCTTTCTCTGCTTCGGACCATAGCTCCGGAAAGAAGAAAATCTTTTGAAAGCGTGGCGGCAGGTACTTCTGCCAATTCGTGCCGCCGGTAGCTTTGATATCATCCGGATCTTTATGCAGGTATCGGCTCACTGACTTCATGTGGGCCAATGGCCAAAACACATTTGCCAGCAAATCATACTCCCGTAGCCTGGTAATCACTTCAGCACTTTGAGGAAAATTGGCGAGGTATAATTTTCTAATATTTTTATCACGGTGTTTTATGCTTGTGTCCCGGAATCGCTCCATGTATTTATCTTCAAATTGCTGTAAGGTCAGCGTCTTCTTTCCGGAAGACAGTTCTGTGGCACCGCTCCGCCAATAAAGATTTTCTACTTGCTGGCTGATATCACCCTGGTCACCCAACTTATTACGGTCTGCTGGCCCCATCAGGTTAACCAAATCCGTAGAGCAAATCTCTATTAATCTGTATTGCGCGGACTGAAAACCGCTCGCAGGAAGAAGGGACATTCTAAATTTCAGAAACTGTTCTTGTTCCATGCCCAGACTCATCACGTCGAAAGAGTCGGTGAGGTTTTTAAAATACCGGATGATCCGACTGAGTCGTGTGAGAAAAAATGCCTCTGCCAGTTTTTCCTGATCGACCATCTGCTCTATCTCCCAAAGAATAAGGTTAAAATATAATTCGGTGATCTGATGGTAAATGATAAAGACTTTTTCATCCGGAAATTTTGTCTTGGGATTCTGAAGACTTAACAGCGTATCCAGATGAATGTAATCCCAATAGGTCAGGAAATCAGCGTGCAGAAGTCCGTCAAGGTAGGATGACAAGTCCTGTCCCATCACGGCATACTTTTGCTGCAGCTTTAATAGCTGCTCGCGGAACTTAGGGTCAAGCGAAGAATCCATTCAAATCCTTAAATTTGAAGCAAATTAAAGAAATAGTATGTCAACCATTACAGCCCTGACAGCGAAAGCAAAAAAATCGCTCAAACAAGACGTCTATGAGCAACCGGATTTTTATCAGATCGACAGTCTGCTTACTGAAGAGCATAAATTGGTACGCAGTTCCATCCGTGATTTTGTGAAAAGGGAAATATCCCCTTTCATCGAAGACTGGACGCAGCGTGCACACTTTCCTTACGAAATCGTAAAGAAGTTCGGAGAAATTGGGGCATTTGGTCCCACCATTCCTCAGGAATATGGAGGCGGCGGACTTGACTACATTTCTTACGGAATCCTTATGCAGGAAATCGAACGCGGTGATTCCGGCATGCGATCCACTGCCTCGGTACAGGGTTCATTGGTCATGTATCCAATCTATAAGTTCGGAAGTGAAGTCCAGCGCAAAAAATATTTGCCCAAGCTTGCTTCCGGCGAATGGCTCGGCTCCTTCGGACTGACCGAGCCCGATCACGGCTCCAATCCGGGAGGCATGGTAACTAATTTTAAAGATGCCGGTGATCACTACTTGCTCAATGGCGCCAAGATGTGGATCTCCAATTCACCAAAGGCCGACGTGGCCGTGGTGTGGGCAAAAAATGAAACAGGAAGAATTCATGGATTGATTGTTGAACGTGGAATGCCTGGATTCTCAACACCTGAGACGCATGGAAAATGGTCCCTTCGGGCCAGCGCCACCGGTGAGCTTGTATTTGACAACGTGAAAGTTCCGAAAGAGAATTTACTCCCCAACAAAAGCGGTTTGGGAGCACCCTTGTTGTGTCTTGATTCTGCCCGCTATGGTATCGCCTGGGGCGCACTGGGGGCGGCCATGGATTGCTACGAATCAGCACGACGCTATGCGGCTGAAAGAATACAGTTTGGCAAACCGATTGCATCTTTTCAATTGGTGCAGAAGAAACTTGCCGAGATGCTTACGGAGATTACGAAAGCTCAGTTACTGAATTGGAGGCTTGGCACACTTATGAATGAAGGCAAAGGTTCTACGGTACAGATTTCAATGGCGAAGCGTAACAATGTTCAGGTGGCTCTTGAGATCGCCCGTGAAGCCCGTCAGATACATGGAGCGATGGGTATTACCGGTGAGTATTCCATCATGCGCCATATGATGAACCTTGAATCAGTGGTGACCTATGAAGGGACGCAGGATATTCATTTGCTGATCCTTGGCAATGAAATAACAGGGATTCCTGCCTTCAGTTAACTCAAAATGAAAGTTGTAACCGTCCTCGGCGCCCGCCCCCAGTTTATTAAGGCCGCGACCGTTTCACGAGCTTTCACAAAAATCGGTGTTCACGAAACGATCATCCACACCGGCCAGCATTTCGACAAGAATATGTCCGATGTTTTTTTTAAGGAGATGGATATTCCACAACCCGCTTATCATCTTGAAATCCATGATCTAAATCACGGTGCCATGACCGGTCGCATGCTGGAGAAAATCGAAGAAGTTCTCATGAAGGAAAAATCCGATTTAGTCCTGGTCTATGGTGACACCAACTCGACCCTTGCCGGCGCATTGGCAGCATCCAAACTTCAAATACCCATCGCCCACGTTGAGGCGGGGCTCCGGAGCTTTGATAGACGCATGCCGGAAGAAATTAATCGCATTCTGACCGACCGCATCAGCAAAATACTATTCTGCCCAACGCAAACAGCCGTCAACAATCTTGAAAAAGAAGGCTTTAAGAATTTTGATTGTCAGATTGAGCAACCGGGTGATGTCATGTACGACGCGGTGCTCTTCTATCGGAAAAAAGCAAAGGAAATATCTTGTATTCTTAAAAAAGAAACAATTCAGCAAAATGGATTTGTTCTTGCTACCCTTCATCGCGCTGAAAACACCAACGACCCGGAACGTCTTAAATCAATTTGCCAGGCCTTGAATGAAATCCACAAAACGCTACCGGTTGTACTCCCACTTCATCCCAGAACAAAAAGTTATTTAAACTCCCTTCAAATCCCCCTGCACGTAAAACTCATCGATCCGGTAGGTTATTTTGACATGCTCATGCTTTTAGAAAATTGTAAACTCGTGCTTACCGACAGCGGAGGCTTGCAGAAAGAAGCTTACTTCTTTGGGAAGTTTTGCATTACCCTGCGGGACCAGACGGAATGGGTGGAGTTGGTAGAAGTGGGTGCCAATGAAATCGTAGGGGCTGACACTGAAAAAATTCAAGCAAGCTTTAAAAATAACCTCACCCGTGTTATCTCTACTCAACCCCTTTACGGTAATGGTAATGCATCCGAAAAAATCGCAATGAAGCTTCAAAGCCTTTAATCTGGCACTAAAATCATAATCCATCATTTTATAATTTTACAAATCTTGATGTTTACAAGAAATTAATATTCGACCCCGCTGGGGTCGTCATCCTTTGAAATATTGTAGTTCTACAGACATTTGACCCCGCCGGGGTCATCAAAGAAACAATTCTTTGGGATTGCATGTTTATGAAATAAACATTGAGACAATAAAATCTACCTTGTTAAGGTGTCCACTGGGTTCGAGAAAAACGCAAGGCGAATCATTATTGAAAGAAATCATAACAAAGCAGCGACAACTCAGAACTCTTAACTCTTAACTCCTAGTCTTCAACATAAGCCTGCACATTAATCCTCTGCACTGAATTCAGCGGATCATTGGAATAAATGGTAACTGCTTTCATCTGTGTTCCGCTCCTATTCTGCGGTTTAAAAGAAATCTTTACGTGGGTGGAATCTCCAGGGAAAATAGATTTCTTATCGACTTCGGCAACAATGCAGGCACAGTTCCCCTGTATTGCTTTGATAAGGAGGGTCTTTTTTCCTGCATTAACAATTAAAACAACCTTATCAATATTCTCTCCTTGCCGGAAGCGGCCCAGGTCTACAATGGGCTCCTTAATAACGAGGATGGGACCCTTCTTCGCTTCTTCCAGTGATGGCACCGCGTAAAATTCCTCAATCGTAGCATAGACTGGAATCAGCTTTACTTCAAAACCAGGGTCATTGGTATTGATCTGTATATTATCAGAGGCAAAGCCAAACTGGTTTTTCTTTTTAGGGTCATAGGTAACTTTGATAACTCCTTTAGCCTTTGGCCCGATTACCAATGGCATTTCCACTTTCAGGTAGGCTGGGCCCAATGCCTTCACCAGTTCAATGGGTGCTGTTCCCGCGTTCATGATAGGAAATGTCTTTTGAACGGGTTCTTTATTGATATACACCTTATCAAAATTGAAAGACTTGGAAGTAAAAAGCAGGTTACCCAGGCTCACTGAAAAATCAATTTTTTCAGTTGCCACCTGAGTCTTCACTACTCCCTTGATCTGCAAAATGATGGGATTAGGATCTTGATCGGTAACAACTGTAAGGGACTTATTAAAATACCCGGGCCTTCCCCTGGGATCAAAACTGGCTTTGATAAACCCTGTTTTGCCCTGTAGAACGGAGTTCCTGGACCATTCCGGTGTAGTACAACCGCATGAAGGCTGAACAGAAAGTATCTTTACCGGAAGCCCACTGGTATTGGTAAAGACAAATTCATGATCCACAATGCCTTTACCCTCCTCCACATTACCGAAGTCATAAGTCTTTTCACGGAAGACCATGGACTCCAGCTTCTGAGACCATCCTTGTGAACTCAGGGCCATTAAAAACAATACAATCAACTTCTTCATATAACAAATTGTTACAAAAGTAATGGGAATTACCTTAACCCTCTTTTCTTTGCACAAAAATGGCACGTATTCTCACCGGCATTCAATCCAGCGGACGACCTCATTTGGGGAATCTGTTGGGTGCTATTATCCCCGGAATCGCACTCTCCAAAAAGCCGGGGAATGAATCCTTCTTTTTTATCGCGGACCTTCATTCCCTCATAACCATCAAAGATCCGGAGATACGGAAGCAAAATACATTGGCTATTGCTGCTGCCTGGATCGCTTTTGGCTTTGATACCAAAAAGAATGTCCTCTATCGCCAAAGTCATATACCTGAAGTGTGTGAACTAACCTGGTACCTAAGTTGCATCACTCCTTTCCCGATGCTGGCAAATGCGCACTCGTTTAAAGACAAGTCTGACCGGCTGGCCGATGTAAATGCCGGCCTTTTCATCTATCCGGTCTTGATGGCTTCGGATATTATCCTGTATGACGCCAACATCGTTCCCGTTGGCAAAGACCAGAAACAGCACCTTGAAATGACGCGTGACATTGCTTCATCATTTAATAAACGCTTTGGTGAAACTTTCGTTTTACCGGAAGCCCAGATCGACGAAGAGGTGATGACAATTCCCGGAACGGATGGTCAGAAAATGAGTAAATCTTATGGGAACATCATCGACATCTTTCTTCCTGAAAAGGAATTAAAGAAGCAAGTGATGTCCATCGTTACGGACAGCACCCCCATGGAAGATCCAAAAAATCCTGACACAGACAATGTGTTTGCTATCTATAAAGTCATCGCCACACAAGAGCAATCAGATGAACTTAGAAAGAAGTATGCTGCAGGCAACTTTGGCTATGGCCACGCAAAACAGGAGCTGCTTGGTTTACTTATAGAAAAGTATCAAAAAGAGCGCGAGGTTTTCCAATATCTCATAGCTCACCCCGAAGAATTAAATAAGCAACTTCAGGAAGGGGAAGAGAAAGCCAGGGTGATAGCGCGGGAAGTTTTACTGCGGGTGAGAAAAAAAATAGGGTTTACTTAATCCGTTTTAAAACAAAAATTCAATGCCACGGATTGCACGAAGTCGTTTTGGGTACCGCAATTAACAGGGAAATAAGGGGTCACCAAGCGCACTAAGAAGACACAACGATCACAACGTCTGAATCGCCCGGAGAAGAATGAAATATGTTAGATGGAATTCAAGCTAAAACAATACTGCCATCACAAATTATTTTTCAGACTCGATGAATCAAGCAGTCGTCCACACAACCTGCTGCTTTTCAGTCCCGATGTTCAAAACGATTCTTACAGGACTGGGAATAATCACCAGTTTTGTAGCCTTGCCCGGGTAATCATCCATCTCGACAAATACTCCTTCAGTGGGAGCTACTGAATATTCATTCTTATTGTTGATTGAATACACTTTGGCGATATACGAAATGGGAACCAGTACTTCCGTATCAGGGCAATACTCATCATGCACTTCTTGCAGGACGCTTTCAAGATCATCCCCAAATGAATCCTGAAAAACATCTTCCAGATCATGCAGTTTTTCCTCCAAATCATCATAAACAGGATTACTGTATTCCAGTTTTGATAATTCCAACCGGCTTTTAATGATCTCCAGAAGGGCTTTATCCAATGCTGTGACGTCCATTTTTAAAAATTTTGCCAAGATTAGAGAAATGCCGGCAAATAATAAAACAAACCTGCCGAATAGTTAATTTTAACGACTCAAACGCTACAGGAATGAAACAAGACTTTCTACCTATAAACGGCACGGACCACATTGAATTCTATGTCGGAAATGCCCGTCAGGCAGCCCAGTATTATCAGCATTGTTTTGGCTTTGATCTGGTAGCTTATGCAGGTCCTGAGACAGGAGTGCGGGACCAGTCTTCGTATGTGCTGCAGCAGAATAAAATCAGATTCGTTCTTACCACCTCCCTTCAACCTAATTCAGAGATAGCGGAACATGTAAAAAAACATGGTGATGGCGTAAAAGTATTGGCACTCTGGGTTGATGATGCCACAAAATCGTTCAATGAAACAGTAGTCCGTGGCGCCCATCCTGCCTTTGCCCCCCATACTATCCGGGATGAATTCGGAGAAATGGTGATTTCCGCTATCCACACCTATGGTGAAACTATTCACACTTTTGTTGAACGTAAAAATTACAACGGGATATATATGCCGGGTTATAAGCCGGCAAAATCAACTTTTCAGACAAAAAGTATTGGGCTCAAGTATATTGATCATTGCGTGGGAAATGTTGAATTGGGAAAAATGAATCAATGGGTGGATTTCTATGAAAAAATAATGGGATTTAGTTTATTACTTACTTTCGACGACAAGGATATCTCCACGGAATACAGTGCACTGATGTCCAAAGTGGTCTCCAATGGGAATGGCTTTATCAAGTTTCCAATCAATGAACCCGCGTCGGGAAAGAAAAAATCCCAAATCGAGGAATACCTTGACTTCTATAAAGGAGCAGGTGTACAGCACATCGCTATTGCCACCGATGATATTATTGAGACCGTAGCAGAATTGAGAAGCCGAGGCGTTGAATTCCTGTACGTTCCTGATACGTATTATGCTGACGTAAAAGAGCGTGTTGGAAAAATAAACGAAGACTGGAAGGAACTGCAAAAGCAGAATATCCTGATCGACCGGGATGAAGAAGGTTATCTCCTTCAGATATTCACGAAGCCTGTTCAGGACCGTCCTACCCTGTTCTTTGAGATTATAGAACGCAACGGCGCAAAATCATTTGGGAAAGGGAACTTCAAAGCTCTGTTTGAGTCGATCGAGCGGGAACAGGCATTGAGGGGAAATTTATAACTGAAAAGGTTATTCTTTTAGTTAAGTGGTAAAGAGAAATTCATTTCACGCCTGCCTTCGCCGAAGCGGTCTCCGCGCAGGCAGGCAAAGGCCGCGAAGTTAGGGCCGCAAAGTTAGCTTGGCGATCTTTGCGCTTCCTTTTCGCTGCTTTGCGTGAACCTGATTATTAATTTCATAAAAGCGAAAATTTCCTTAACCAATTGAAATTGAACTATGAGTCCTGACTTACTAAAACAATCCAAAGTAAAAGCAGAAGAATGGCTTGCCGGGCCTATTGATGAAGAGTCTAAAAAGCAAATCAGAAAATTATTAGAAAACGAAGACCCCACAGTTCTTATTGACAGCTTTTACAAGAGTCTTGAATTCGGCACGGGGGGCCTTCGCGGCATCATGGGCGTCGGGTCAAATTGTATAAACCAATACACGATCGGCTCTGCCACACAAGGACTTGCCAATTACCTGAAGAAATCTTTCTCCGGTCAAACTATTCAGGTCGCCATTGCCTATGATTGCCGCAACAACAGCAAATATTTTGCTCAAATTACCGCCAATGTTTTTTCAGCCAATGGCATTATCGTTCATCTCTTCCCTGAGCTACGGCCAACACCGCTGCTGTCATTTGCAATTCGATATTTAAAATGCCAGTCCGGAGTCGTAATCACCGCTTCCCACAATCCTAAAGAATACAACGGTTACAAGGCCTATTGGAATGACGGCGCACAATTGGTACCCCCGCACGACAAGAATGTCATTAACGAAGTCAACGCCATCACAAGTTTTGACCAGATCAAATTCAACCCTGACGCGAATAAAATCAAGTCAATTGGTCCCGAAGTAGAACAAGCCTATTACGAAGAAGTAGACAAACTAATTCCGCGGAAGGAAAGCATAAGAAATCAAAATAAAATCTCTATTGTTTATTCCAGCCT
The DNA here is from genome assembly GCA_043779775.1 of Cyclobacteriaceae bacterium. Classification (GTDB taxonomy): domain Bacteria; phylum Bacteroidota; class Bacteroidia; order Cytophagales; family Cyclobacteriaceae; genus ELB16-189. The sequence continues at coordinate 4,483 of JAYWDP010000442.1, read as the reverse complement.
CCATGGTGCGGGAATCACCATGGTACCGGAGTGTTTAAAAAGACTTGGCTTTGAAAACATTACGATCGTCGAAGAACAAAAAACACCCGATGGCAACTTTCCGACGGTGGTCTCCCCGAATCCTGAAGAGCGATCCGCCATGGGCCTCGCATTAAAAAAAGCCATGGCCATTCAGGCAGATCTTGTTATGGCTACCGATCCCGATGCCGACCGGGTGGGCATTGGCATTAAGAATGATGCAGGAGATTTTTTTCTTCTCAACGGCAACCAAGCCCTGAGCCTGATGATGTGGTTTATTCTTAAAAATCTCAAAAGCAAAGAGAATGCCTATATCGTCAAAACGATTGTGACCACCGACCTGATTGATATAATGGCCGGGCAGATGGGTGTTGAATGCGTGAATACACTCACGGGCTTCAAATACATTGCTGAGACCATGCTCGAGAATGAGGGGAAGAAAAAATTCATCGCTGCAGGAGAAGAGAGCTATGGTTATATGGTCGGAGACTTCGTGAGGGATAAAGATGCTGTATCTGCCTGCGCCTTCTTTGCGGCGATGGCCGCTGCCGCGAAAGACGAAGGCCAAAGCTTATATGCGTGGCTTGTGCAAATGTATTGTGAATATGGCCTTTACAGGGAAGGGACCGTCAATCTGTACCGGACAGGCGCTGAAGGTGAACAGCAAATCAAATACATGATGGAGCAGTTTAGAAGCAATCCTCCACGCATTATTGCAGGGCAAAAAGTGATCCGCGTATTCGACTACAAAACAAGCCAGGAGAGAAATCTGCTCAACGGGCAAACCCGGCCCATCCTATTTCCCGTATCGGACGTTCTACAATTTCATACCTGGGAAGGTGGTAAAATATCGGTAAGACCCTCGGGGACGGAACCTAAAATTAAATTCTATATCAGTTTACATTTGCGGCTTTCCGACCCCAAGAACTTTGAGTTGGCAACCCGGCACCTGGACGAAAAAATTAAGGCCATTGAAAAAGATATGATCAAATGAAAATAACAGAACTTACGCTCGACGCGTTACAAAGCATTATTCTTCGCGATCTTGATAAACTTGCCAGCGAGCTGTCACTTTATCCGAAGGAAGAATTAATCTGGGCTGTCAAAGGGGACATTAAAAATCCAGCAGGCAATCTCTGCCTTCATCTCTGTGGAAATTTACAGCACTACATCGGAGCTGTATTGGGAGAAAGCGGATACATTCGAAACCGGGATAATGAATTTGCTGCTAAAAACATAAGCCGATCAAACCTCCTTAAGGAAATTGCTAAAACAAAAAAAATGTTGCAAGAGACATTGCCCACCATTACTGAGGAACAACTTCAATCGAACTACCCTATCGATGTGCTGGGAAGCCCGATGACGACCTTGTTTTTTCTACTTCACCTGACTTCCCACCTGGGGTATCACCTCGGACAAGTCAATTATCATCGGAGGCTTTAGGAAATAATAAATACATTTCCCGGTAGAGTAGAGAAATGAGAACAAGCGACCTGTGTTCTGAAATCTTAAATCCTTAAAAATCATGGGTGTCGCCCTTCCCCGCCCGACTGCGTCACGCGGGCGGGGACTCCGCTCAGGGTGACCATGTTGAATACCCCTCTGCGTCTGCGGTAAATAAATCTCTACTATCTTTGCAGTTCGCTCATGAAAAAAGTTGCCTTTTATACCCTCGGCTGTAAACTGAATTACTCAGAGACTTCTACAATTTCCCGGAAATTTGAGGAGAAAGGCTTTCTGAAAGTTGATTTTATAGACACCCCGGACATTTTCATCATCAATACTTGTTCGGTAACAGAGAACGCCGATAAAAAATGTCATAAAATTGTCCGGGAGGCGAGGGCCATATCGCCACAGGCTTACGTCGCTATCATTGGCTGCTACGCCCAATTGAAGCCAAAAGAAATATCGGAGATCCCCGGGGTTGACGCCGTGCTGGGAGCTTCTGAAAAATTCAGACTGGTGGAGCTGTTAGACGGATTTATACGACCCGCAACACCCCTGGTGCTTTCTTCCGACATAGAAAAAGCTTCAACTTTTAACACTTCCTATTCCCTATACGACCGCACCCGGACATTTCTAAAAGTTCAGGACGGGTGCGATTACTCTTGTACATTTTGCACGATTCCATTGGCCAGGGGAAACAGTCGCAGTGATACCATAGCCAACATTGTAAAGACGGCCAGAGAAATCGCACAGACAGAAGTAAAAGAAATTGTGCTCACCGGTGTTAATACAGGAGATTTTGGCATTCAGGACGGAATCAGGAAAGAGCGTTTTATCGATCTTATCAAATCACTGGATGAAGTAGAGGGTATTGATCGTTTCCGGATTTCATCCATTGAGCCCAATCTGCTGTCCTCTGAAATAATCGAATTTGTTTCAGAATCAAAGAGGTTTGTACCCCACTTCCACATGCCTTTGCAATCCGGATCCAATAAGATTCTAAAGTCGATGCGGAGGCGTTACCAACGGGAGCTTTATACAGAACGGGTAAACAAAATAAAATCAGTGATGCCACAAGCATGCATCGGAGTCGATGTGATTGTGGGCTTTCCCGGAGAATCCTACGAAGACTTTCTGGAGACCTATAATTTTCTCAATTCACTCAACATTTCCTATCTCCATGTTTTTACTTATTCGGAGAGGGATAACACACCCGCAGCGGAAATGACTGATGTGGTGCCTAGGAGGGAGCGTCATGAGCGGTCGCGCATGCTCCATATTTTGTCTGATAAAAAAAGGAGGGCATTTTATGAAGAAAATATTCATTCCGAACATACGGTCCTTTTTGAGAATGACATTGAAGACGGCATGATGCACGGGTTTACCGAAAACTACATTCGCGTCAGCGCCAGATTTGATCCGTTGCTGATCAACGAGTTGATAAAAATCATGATAACCGGGATTAATGGAAAGGGGCATGCTCTTGTAGACGAGGTTGATAAAGAGGTGTTGCAACATGCTTGAAAAATAATCACAAGAAGTTAATCAGGAGGGAAAATATTTTGTCCCTACAGGACAACCGTATAATCCACCAACTTAAAGGCTACCAATATTTTGTCCCCTACGGGACAAATGACAAACCCAATTGATATTGTTTCTACCAATATTCTCGTCCTTGCGGGACATTCAGTAATCTTTGTTTGTCTTGTGATAATCGTAGGCTCAATTAACAATCCGTGTTCGTCCCGTTAGGGACTGAATATTGGTAAGACAGCTAATGAACTATCCCTGCGGGTCCCGTTAGGGACGAAATATTGGTAAAAAACTATGACACGATTCAGAATGTCCTGTAGGGACAAAATATTTTCTCCAATCTCCCAGTTCGAAAAAGTACTCAGAAATTAGCTGCTCATTTCTGAATAATCCCATCCCGCATCTCCAGCTTCCTGTCCGCCATATTCGCAAACTCCTGATTGTGGGTGACGATGATAAACGTCTGGTTCATCTTTTCACGAAGTTTGAAAAACAGTTCATGCAATTCTTTTGCGTTTTTTGAATCGAGATTCCCGCTGGGTTCATCTGCCAGTATCAGGTCAGGGGAATTAATCAAGGCCCGGGCCACGGCCGTCCGTTGCTGCTCCCCTCCTGACATTTCTGAAGGCTTATGGTGAAGGCGATCTTGTAAGCCTAATTTGATCAGTAGATTCTCAGCTTTGGTCTTGATTTCGGAGTCCTTGTCTCCGGCAATGAGACCCGGTATCATCACGTTCTCCAGGGCGGAAAATTCAGGCAAGAGATTATGAAACTGAAAAACAAAGCCGATATGCCGGTTTCGAAATGTTGCCATTGCTGCGGGACTTTGTGAAGAAATGTCCTGTCCCTTGACGGATACCCTTCCTTTGTCGGGGAGGTCCAGGGTGCCCAGCATATGGAGCAATGTGCTCTTGCCGGCGCCAGAGGCACCTACAATGGCCACAATTTCACCTTGCTTAACGGACAGGTCTACACCTTTCAGCACTTTTAATGCTCCGTATGACTTCTCAATACCAATAGCTTCCAGCATAGATTAGGTTCTTGAAATAAAGGTTTAAAAAAAGTAGCTTGCTTCAAAACTTAGTTCTATGAATATCCACGAATACCAGGCAAAAGACATCCTTAAAAAATATGGTGTGGCGGTACAGGGGGGCATCGTAGCCGACACCCCGGACAAGGCCGTTGCTGCTGCAAAAGAATTGCAGGCGGAGACCGGTACTAAATGGTTTGTTGTCAAGTCGCAGATTCATGCCGGTGGGCGTGGGAAAGGTAGCATAAAGGAGACAGGCTCCAAAGGTGTGGTGTTGGCGAAAAGCATTGATGAAGTTTTTGAGAAATCTAAGGCCATTTTAGGCGGGACCCTGGTGACCCATCAGACTGGCCCTGCTGGAAAAAAAGTAAGTAAGGTATTGATCGCTCAGGATGTTTATTATCCTGGAGAGTCACAGCCGAAAGAATATTACATGAGCATACTACTCGACCGCTC
>JAYWDP010000441.1:0-3478 GCA_043779775.1 Cyclobacteriaceae bacterium | reverse complement strand
ACCGATACATAGCATATATGATTACCCTTATTGTATTCAATCTCTTTGAGTTTATTGCCACCATCTATGCAGCCATAAAAACCCGCAAGGGAAAGCATGTAGAATTTTGGTTTTTCGGTCCATTGACTCATGTCTTGTGTAAATCCTAATCAGCATGGGAGGCAAAATTGCAACACAGTTTTTAGTTTTGGCAACAGCATTTTTCGGTTTGTGGCTGGCGCTGAGTCAGATTAATTTTATTACGCCAGAAAATCTTGACCAGTTTAGCAAGAAAAGTGAAAAGAAGCTCAGTCAATTGATTTTGGAAGTCATTCAGAAAAATGACAGACATCTCAAGTCAGACAAGATTACGGCCGTTATAGACTCCATCGGGCGACGGGTTTGTGAAGTCAACCATATTATCTACGACTCCATTCGCATTCACGTAATCATCAACTCTGATATCAATGCATTTGCCCTTCCCGACAGGCACATGGTGATTTATACAGGTTTGATCAACCAGTCAAAAAACCCAGAAGAAATCGCCGGGGTCATGGCGCATGAGATCGGTCATATGGAAAAAAACCATGTGATGAAAAAGCTAGGAAAAGAAATCGGTCTTACCATGCTGTTTGCCGTCATTGATGGTGGCAAACATTTTGAAATTATCCATGAAATGACGCGGCTGCTTTCTTCTACCGCATTTGACCGCACCCAGGAAAGTGAGGCCGACCAATTTGCCACAGAAGCCCTGGCCCACGCCGATATTGACCCCGAAAATTTGGCCAATTTCCTCTTCCGGATTTCCCGTAAAGACCACTTGCCGGAAGAACTGGTTTGGCTAAGCACTCATCCGAATAGTGAAGATCGTGCCGCTGAAATAATCAAAAAGAAAAAGGATATTAATTTTACGGCAAGGCCTGTTCTCAACACCCCCTGGGATAAAGTAAAGGAAGCCGTACGGGAAGATTCAGAAAAATAACCAAGGCAAAAAAAATTAGCCACAGATTGCACTGATTATCACGGATAATACAGCCCCCGTCCCCACTTTAGCGGGATTATCCTTTGAGATTCATAAAATCGATCGCATTAGAAAAACGATAAATGATTAGCTTTAACCAACATTAAACCAATCCACAAATGAAAAAAAATATTGTATTTCTTGTGATATGTACCCTGATGCTGAGCTTAAGGTTAACTGCCCAGACCAAGGACGAAAAGGATGTGGTGTCGGCAGTGGAGACGCTTCGTCAGGCTATGGTCGATGGCAATAAACAAACTCTCGAAAATATCGTAGCCGATCAACTTAGTTACGGTCACTCCGGCGGAAAGGTGGATACCAAAACCTCATTCGTCGAAGATCTTGCCAGTGGAAAATCGGATTTCGTAACGATACTATTGGCTGATCAAACAATAAAGTTTTCTGATGATGTAGCCCTTGTGAGACATAAGCTTACCGGAGAGACCCTTGACAATGGAAAAACTAATGCCATCAATCTCAACGTCCTGCTGGTATGGCAAAAACAAAAAGGACAGTGGAAATTACTGGCGCGGCATGCTGCCAGGATTAATCCTTAGTTATCAACAAAAAATGGTGTAGACACCAAGTCACTAAGAATTCACAATTAACTTTGTGACTTGGTGGCTAAAATTTTCTCTTTTAAGCATTGAAAACCACAAAAGAAGACCGCATTCAGACGGTCGGCGAAGAAATTGCCAACAGCGTGAGCCATGGGGTGGGTGCCGTGCTGGCCATCGCTGCTACACCCATCCTTATCATTCATGCCCAAAAATACAACGACCCCTATGCTGTGGTTGGCGCTGCGATCTTCGGGGCCACCCTGATTAATCTTTATTTGTCCTCCACCCTTTATCATGCACTTTCGATGACACGTGCCCGAAGGATATTTCAAATATTGGACCATGCCGCCATTTATCTCTTAATTGCCGGCACCTACACACCGTTTACCCTGGGAGTATTGCGAGGTCCCTGGGGATGGACCTTGTTCGGATTGATCTGGGGATTGGCGGTAGCCGGCCTACTTTTAAAAACCATTGGAAGGTTATGGAAAGGTCCCCTGTCCACCATTCTTTATGTCGCGATGGGTTGGATCGTTATTATCGCCATCAAACCGCTATGGAATAGTATGCCAGGCATGGGTTTAATCTGGCTTGGGGCCGGGGGATTATTTTATACGTTGGGGGTTTTATTCTTTGCATTGGACCGGATTCGTTATAGTCATTTTGTCTGGCATTTGTTTGTGGTCGCAGGAAGTGCCTGTCATGTAGTGGCGGTACTGGGGTATGCTGCAGGGAGTTCTGAGTTAAATTTTCTAAACAAATAAACAAATATGGTTCATTACCAGATTGAAAAAACTGTACTTATTTGTCGGATCTGGCAGTAGATGAATCCTGGCAACGGCAGGGCATTGGAAAGGAATTAATTCGGCAAACAAAACTTGCTTCCGGGCAGGCGAAGTTGATTCTGCTGTCTGCGCCCAAAGCAGTTGAGTACTATCCGAAAATCGGAATGACCCGCTTTGAAAATTGTTTTTATCTTGATGAAATTAAATAAATGAGGCTAGGGCTTTGCCTCGTAATCCTCCATTTCACGAAATGCTAAAATAAAATCATCTATGCGGCAACATACCTTTTGGTTACTGCTCCTTTCTTCAATTACAGTCAGCTCTTGTGTTTCTGTCAACCGGTTAAACCAGTCATTGGAGCAACCACATATCGACATTGGTATTCGTGAGCCCCTGACTAAACCATTTGCAAATATTTCCATTCCCACAGGGGTTAAAATTGATAGTGTCTTATCTCCCCTGGGATTCCCCTCTCAATCCTTCAGTTACAAAACCGGTATTCTGGTCCTCCCACTATTGATTTATAACCAGTTTCAATCAAACTTCATGGTCACCCTGGGGGCGAAACAATTTGTCAAACCAGTTCACGAATCTTTCAAAGAACGTTTCAGCACCCTGCTTACCTCCTGCGAAGATTCATCCCGTATAACGAAAGAATCTTACACAGTTTCACTGGAACTTCAGTCTTGCATGGCACAAGGAATTTTTGTGCAGGGGGGCTGGGGTTATTTTTATGGATACGGTTCCATGAGCGGGGAAATTAATCATGGCCGGAATGCATCTTCCACCGTTCGCATTCGATGGGAAATGTCAAAGGGCGAAGAGCCTGTTCTGGCTGGGGATGTACTTGTCTTACTGAAAGATCCTTATGTGGGGTCGGTAGCTGGGTTTCTTATGAACCATGGTCGCAGAAAAGAGTTAACAAAAGATAATCTGAATTTTGAAGTTCCGTTTCATATAGAATTCGGGCCCGATGCCTACCTCAACAACAGGCATATTGTGCAAATCGTGCAAACTTTATGTCTCGGACTTGATGAAGCCAGCGAAGTAATTCTATCAGAACTGCAAGAATACTTTCTTACAATAGCCAAGCCTTAAAAAATTATGCTGGCTGAATAAACCATTGATCATGA
>JAYWDP010000440.1:0-9831 GCA_043779775.1 Cyclobacteriaceae bacterium | reverse complement strand
AATTCATGAAATTACTAACTGGCACTTTACTCGTATTTGGCTCTTTTAACATTTCAGTCGGTCAGGTTATTGGCAAATTCTTTCCTTCGATGGAGGCTGAGACTGCCGAAGATCGAAAGGTGATGCTGCCTGACGACGTGAAGGGAAAGTACACTTTGCTGGGCCTTGCCTACTCCAAAAAATCCGAGGACGAACTGAATACATGGTTTGAGCCAGTATTCTCCAAATTTATTCAAAAGGCCAGTGGACTTATGGCGGGGATGGGATATGATGTGAATGTCTATTTCGTTCCGATGTTTACCGGTATCAATGCTGCTGCCACGGGAACAGCCAAAAAGAAAGCGTTAAAAAATGTTGACCCTCAACTTTTGCCTTACATCCTATTTTACAAAGGCGAATTGAAGACTTATAAGGATGCCCTCGATTTCGAACGGCGGGACATCCCCTACTTCTTTGTACTCGATCCCTTTGGAAAAATCTTGTACGCCACCTCCGGTGCATACAGTGATGAAAAGATGGATCAGGTGGAAAGTGTAATCGAATAAGAAATAATTCGATGATGAGTTAATTCGTTGATTCGCTGCACTGCTGACATCGCAGGATTTTTTATATCTTGATCTGAAAATTCACAACCATGAGCATCCTTATTGCGTTGGCCCTTGCATTGGCCCCGGGTGCCTGCATCATTGTTTTCATTTACCTTAAAGACAAACACGAGAAAGAGCCCATAAGACTCCTGATAATAAGTTTTATGTACGGCCTCCTCAGCATATTTGTCACCTTGCTGATCAGCTGGCCCCTTGACTATTTTATCCCCATCGATGAACACGATCTTTCAGAACAGGCCGTACACGCATTTTTTCTTGTAGCCCTGGTAGAAGAATTCAGTAAGTTTATTTTTATAAGGGGCATTCTCTATCGTAATCCCAATTTCAATGAGCCGTTTGACGGAATTGTTTACGCCGTCATGGTGGGCATGGGTTTTGCGACTTTTGAAAATATAATGTATGTGAGTACGGGCGGAATTGGAGTCGCTGTATTACGAATGTTTACTGCCGTTCCTGCTCACGCTTCGTTTGCCATTTTGATGGGATATTACCTGGGTAAAGCAAAGTTTGAACATCGAAAAGCCTTCCTCGCCGTATACGGCTTGCTCGCAGCCGCTCTTTTTCACGGTTTGTATGACTATTTCTGGTTCATTTCATTTGTGCCGGGAATTTGGTTGTGGGCCATCGCCTCGCTCTTGATCGCTGTTGTCTTATCCCGCAAAGCCATTCACATTCACCAGGAAGCTTCTCCATTCCGGCGTCAGCCTCCTGAAGAAGCTACGCAACAAAATTCATAGACCCTGTTAATTACCTGCAAAAGTCTATTTCTTTAAAGCAAAAACCCCGGATGACCAGGGTTCAGCATTATTTTTTACTTTAAAATTGATTACTTGGGCAACACAGCCGTTGCCGTTACGGTTACGCCAAGCTTTTTCAATACCAGCAATGAAATATTATACTTTTCATCATTGTAAAGCAATACATCTCCTCCGCCTACCAACTGCGGATTGATAATAAAGGAGTATCCATTTTCTTTTGCAACTTCTTCGACTGCTTTACCAACTTTTGAAAAAACAGGCTCCATTAAGTCAGCTTGCTTTTTCTGAAGGGATGTTTGGGCATCCTGTTGAAATTTCTGAATGTTCTCCTGAAGCTGGGTCAGTTCAGCTTCTTTATCTTTACGTACAGCATCAACCATCGTCGCACCCGTTGTCTGATATGCTTTGAGCTTTGCTTCATATTCCGTGTATTTGGCCTTAGCCTGGGCCTGAAGTTGATCGCCATGGGTCTTTAATTGACTTTCAATTTGTTTATACTCCGGCATTTGACTAAAAATATAGTCCCAGTCAGCATAGCCTATTTTCTGCACTACCGGTTGTGTTTGAGTCTGGGCAAAGGCCGCTGCAGAAAAAATGGTTAAAAGAAGAATTAATACAGTTCTCATGTTCAGTTTATTTATTTTATTTTATCATTTGGGTCACCTAGGCCAAGTTCTTCCAGTACAAAATCAGTGTAGTCATGTCGAGGATCAGTGTAGATCATTACCAATTCTGAGGATTTATCAAAAATGATTGCCAGTCGATTTTGTTTGGCCACCTTCTCAACCGCCTCAAAGACTTTATCCTGCAAAGGTTTAATCAATTCCTGTTTTTTCAAAAAAAATAGTCCTCCAAATCCAAATACTTTGCGCTGATACTCTTTTAATTCACCTTCCTTCTTGTGGATGGCATCCATGCGTTCCCCCTTCATTTCCTCTGTTAACAGCACTTCTTCTGCCTTCAGGGCGGCGTAATGAGCCTCCACATTTTTCGACAAATCTTCAACTTCTTTCTCCCATCCGCTGGAAAGTTGATCTATCTCGCTCTGTGCCTTCGCATATTCCGGCATTTTGCTCAATATGAAGTTTGTGTCGATATATCCAAACTTCTGTCCATCGGCAAAATTCAAGCCGAAGAATACAAAAAGTCCTAAAATGGCAAAAACCCTCATTTTCTAGCGAATTTGCTGACCAATTGTAAAATGGAATTGAGACCCACTGATGGCACTGGCATTGGGAAGTTTGTCAAAGCCATAGGCCCAATTAAGTCCGATTAATCCAAAAGCAGGCATAAATATACGTGCCCCGATACCAGCGGAGCGATATGACTTAAACGGATTAAAGTCATAATAATTATTTACGTTATTCCCTGCTTCACCAAAAATCATTGTATAAATAGTCGCCGTTTGCCCGGTAGTGATCGGATACCTCAATTCCATCACAAATTTGTCGTAGACGATTCCTCCTTCAATACCCTGTGCGCTTTGTGAATTCCGAAAGGCATATAGGGGGGGTGTTACGAGATTATCCGCATATCCACGGAGACCAACAATCTCCTGACCGAGTACATAGGAATTAAATCCACCCGCCAGACCTGCACCTCCCATAAAGAATCTTTCAAACGGACCCACAGGTAAGCTTTTGTTATAGGCTCCGATAAATCCAAAGTGAGCTCTTGTTTCCAGCACCAGGCTGCGACCGGTGGGTTTGCGGCTTCCGAGGAGTTTCAGGTAAAATTTCGAATCAAACATCACCTTGAAAAGTTCCAGCCATTTATAACGTTCATTGATATCGTTTATATAGGCAGGATCCCGCCAAAGTGAATAAGGTGGCGTCAATGCCAGGCTGAGTGAGATAGAAGAACCTTGTGTAGGAAACATAGGGCTATCTATGCTGTTCCTCGAGATGGCCGTTGTAAACATGATGGAATTTGTTTGTCCAATGGGGGGTAATGCTGTAGTGCCGACGAGGTAGTTTTTATAATTGTAAACTAAAAATGACAATGAATTGGTCAGCGTAAAATAATTGTCAGGCCATTCTAACCTGCGACCAAGTGAAAGTGTAATGCCACTCTGCTGCAACGAAAAATTATCGGTGTATTCGTAGTTACTGTTCGGCCTTCTGGAAATTGAATGACTTAAGCTGACGGTAAATGAATTAGGCTTCCGTCCGCCAAGCCAGGGCTCTGTGAAAGCCAGCGTATAACTTTGGAATGACTTGCCATTGGCCTGAGCCTGAATTGAAAGGCGCTGACCATCACCTACCGGCAAGGGTCTCCACTTATCCGGGTGCCCTACATTACGCATGCTGAAGTTATTAAAGGTCAGCCCTACTGTGCCGACAAAGCCGTAGTATCCTCCCCATCCTCCAGAAAGTTGGATCTGATCATTTGATTGTTCCTGGAGTTTCCACTCGATATCTACAGTTCCATTCTCCGGATTGGGCCTGATGTCAGGTTCAACTTTTTGAGGATTAAAATATCCCATGGAGGAGAGCATCTGTTGTGTGCGTATAATGTCAGCTCTTCTGAATTTTTGCCCTGGTATTGTACTAAGTTCTCTACGGATTACATGGTCACTGGTTCGTTCGTTGCCGCTAATTCGAATGTGGTCAATGATCGCCTGGTCTCCTTCAAAGACGCGCATTTCTATATCAATTGAGTCGCCTACTACGGCTACCTCAACAGGCGTAACACGAAAGAACAAATATCCATCATCCATATAAAGGCCTCCGATATCAGCACCACCTTTCGGATTATAAGATATTTTCTTATCGATCAAGTCGCTGTTATAAACGTCTCCCTTTTTGATATCGAGAATTTTATTGAGCGTTGCGGAGGTATGAATATAATTGCCAGTCCACTTAATATTCCGGAAATAGTATTTCTTACCTTCATATACTTTCAGCATAATATCAATGCTGTTGCCATTGTACTTCCGGATGGTATCAGAAACCATCTCCGCATCCCGATAGCCCTGCGTATTGTAATATTCAATTACTTTAATCTTATCTGCTTCAAATTCTGACTTTATAAATTTCGAAGAGCTAAGGAAATTTAGTTTGATGTTTCTGTTTATAAATCCCTTAATCTCACTATAGGAGACTTTCCTACTCGAGTCAAGGGCTGCCTTGTAGCGACGGGGTGGCGTGCTGAATATCGCACTTAACAGCGTGCGGTGAATAGAAATCCGCGCATGCTCATGGGTCTTCTTAAATTGTTTCTTTAGTTGACCCCCCGACACTTTTTCATTACCTTGAAAAATGATCTGATGAATCCTGACTTTCGTTTTCAGATCTACATTGATTCGTAAGCGCACACCGCCACGGTTTAGTGTATCTCTTTCCTGGTTAATTTTAACTTCGGTATTCAGAAATCCTTTTTTTGCAAAATATTTTTTCACGGAAAGCTCGGTGTTACGGACGATGGCATCATTAACAATTTTCCCTTTAATGAGTTTCAGGTCTTCCTTCAATGAAGATTGCCTTGATTTGTTGATGCCTATGAAATAAAAGTCAGTAAGGCGTGGCCGCTCAGCCAGGTTAATTATTAAGTAAGCATTTTGTCCTTCGACTCGGTCAATGCTAATGGAAACATCTCCCACCAGCCCATGCTTCCACAACTTGCGAATCGCAGTAGCAATTTGGTCACCCGGGATTTTAATCTTGTCACCAATTTTAAGGCCCGTAAGTGAAGTCATGGCGTTCTTATCCAGCACATTCAAGCCTGCGATTTCAATACCCGCGATATAATATTCAGATGGGTTGGAATAGTTAAGCGTGGTCTCCGATACGGGCCCCGTTTGAGCAGCGGCTGTCTTTTCGCGACTTTTTCGAAATTGGGCAGTACTGGAAAATCCACAGCCTATGATGACCAACAAAATAAAAATCCGTCTCATTATTTCAGGTATTCGGTTCAAGCACTTTCCCAAATCTTCTCTCGCGATGCTGAAAGGAATAAATGGCTTCGTATAAATCTTCCTTGCGGAAATCAGGCCACAATGTTTTTGTTATGTACAATTCAGTGTAAGCAATCTGCCAGAGCAAAAAATTGCTGATGCGTAGCTCTCCACTGGTGCGAATCAATAATTCCGGGTCAGGAATGCCAGCGGTCTCCAGGAGATTGGAAAACATTCGTTCATTAATATCTTCCGGGTGCAACACGCCACGTTGTACATCCTCTGCCATTTTTCTTATCGCCTTTAAAATCTCCCATCGCCCACTGTAATTCAAAGCAAGTAGTACCGTTAAGCCAGTATTATTTTTCGTGGTCTCTTTAGCTTCTTCCAAGTTACGTTGACAAGCATTAGGCAAGTGAGATATGTCACCAATTGTCTTGAGCCGGACATGGTTATCCATCAAATTGCTAATCTCTTTTTTCAATGTATTGACAAGTAATTCCATTAGTCCATCCACTTCATCCTTAGGCCTGCCCCAATTTTCAGTACTAAACGCATACAGGGTGAGGTATTTTATCCCCAACTCCCCGCAGCCTTCTGTAACGTCATTTACGGCCTGAATTGCATTGCGATGTCCAAAAATCCGCGCTGCCCCCTTCTTTTTTGCCCAGCGTCCATTCCCATCCATTATAATGGCAATATGCCGGGGGATATTATTGAAGTCTATTTGGTCTTTGAATGAAGCCACAAGCGCGCAAAAGTAGCTTATTTCCGCCATTTACACACTATCTGTACCTGCAACCATATGGACTTAAGATGGAAAAAACCAGAAAATAGTTGCAACAAGAAATCCCCTACCTATAGGGATTCGTGGGGCAAGGAATATCGTAAAAAGTGCGTGTTAGGGTCAGACCAAAAAAATAGTAACTGTCATAATCAAATTTATTCCCGTATTGATAATTTTTCTGGGACGGATCCCCGTCTGAGATATTGTCAAGATAGTCAAAGAATGTTTTTCGCACGCCAAATTCCAACGCCACGTAATATCTTGGATTGACTACATACTTCATGCCGCCACCAAATGGTATTGACATTTGAATATTGCTGTACTGTATCGTCTTCGATGGGACCCCTGAAATATTGAACAATGCAAGGCCTGCAAATAAATAGGGCGTAAACCGGAGTCTCCGGCGATCATCCCGCCAGTCAAGGAAGTGATATTCATATACACCTGACACCTCAGATAAGAAAATATCAAAAGATGCTTTCCGTTGAACCGCAAAAGCATCGATCGGATTACGCGTATCACTCGCACTAAGCTTTCCGGCTGTAAAACTTGCCCGGAAGCTTACCACCTTACTTACATTGTGTCGGTAAAAAATAGTAGCCGCAGGCGTGGAGAAGGCAAAATTATAATTTCGAACCAAATCCCCCGTATAATTAAACGTACCCAGTCCAAAACCAACTTCTGAACGTTGCGTGATCTGTGCATTTCCTGTTGTGACAATAAGAATAACAAAGAGGCTAACGGATAAACTGGATTTTTTTTCCAGCCGCATCATCTGAATTTTGCCTGGTGATAATTTGGACTTATAATATAGGAGAGTTTAATGGAAGTCACCATGTAAACATCATTTTGCTTTTGTCCTCCCCGCATGTTTGTCTTGTATTCACTCCCATATCCTGCTTCCACGGATACTCCCGGGATTCCAGAAGGCTGCGGATTGGGTGGATTGCCGTTGTAAAGTTCATTGGTCCGATAAGACATCGCTGCTGCTAATGGACTCAACTTGGAAATATCAACATAGTTTTTACTTACGTCATCCAGATAATCTGTAAAAGTGTATCTGAATCCTATATCAAAAGAGAGGTCAAGTACTTCACTCACTCTAAACCGGGCGCCCAGACCAAATGGCACGGCAACCTGCAGCAAAGAGTAAGGCGTATTTCCAAAGTTGACATCTGTCGAGTTAAGGGCTATATTTTGACCCTCCGTTCCAAGGGGGCGAAGATCAACCCAACTACCTGCTTCTGACAATGGCTTGCCTTGAAGATCTGTAGCCGGTGCTTTGGCCTGGGGATTGTGAAGAAATCCGGCTAAACCAAGATATACATAGGGGGTCCACTTCACACGACTCATGTAAGTCGATTGGTTCTCAAATAAATCTATAACAGCAACTACGGTAAGCTCTTTAATCTGATTGCGGAATGAAAGATTTCTTTTGTATCGGAAAATTCCATTGCTGGGATCATTTTTATCAGCCGATTCGCTATCTGAGCCACTGATTGTGCCAAACATAAATTGGGCCTGAATCGTCAGGCGTGGCCCCATGCGACGGGCATAAGAGAGAGCAAAACCTGGCCTGGTGAATGAAATGTCAGTACTTATTTTGTTAGGAGACGGGGACAAATCACCATAATAGTTAAGCGCATTGAGTGAGAAACCGACGGCATTATAAATCCTTGCTTTTCCAAACCTCGCCTTGTTGCCCCGATAGGTCGCAATTCGCTTATTGCTACTTTTAATACCACTGCGGTTGAACTGGGCATACCCCTCTTCCGCTCCGGAGAGAATAAACAATAAACACAGGCATGCAATACAGGACTTCCTCATACCAAAATGGCTTTTGCTAATAACAAATGTATAAAATATCGTGTCTTAATTAAAGTATAGATTCAAATGCATTGGTTTTGGTAATCGCCAGGCAATGTTGGCTAATTTCTAAGATCGAGGCCCCAATTAAGTTTCTGGCGCAAAGTTTTAAAGAAATGCTGACCCGGAAGCTGCACCAAATGTGCTTTAAATCGTTCTTTTTTGATTTTCAGCTTCACGGTCTCATCCACAGTTTCAAAGCGGGAGTCCAGTGAAACGAGGAACTTCTTGCTTCTACCCTCAATTTTAAAGGTCAACTCCGACTTGTCGGAGAGAACAATAGGCCTTGCCGTGAGATTATGCGGACTTACGGGAGTAACTAAAAAACTCTCCGATTCAGGGAACACCAACGGCCCTCCACAGCTGAGAGAATAGCCCGTGGATCCGGTAGGCGTGGATACAATGATACCATCGGCCCAGTATGAATTCAGTAATTCACCATCCACTGACACGTGCACAGTAATCATGGAAGAGGTATCCTTCTTCATGACAGTGAAGTCGTTCAAGGCGAAGTTCATTCCAGAAAATAATTTAGGGTCCGAAACCAATTTCAGCATGGTGCGCTCATCAACCGAATAGTTTCCTTTGAATAAATTATCGATAGCCGTTTCCGTTTCTTCCCGGCTAATGGTGGCAAAAAATCCGAGCCTTCCTGTATTGACACCCAGAATAGGCGTTTCGTTTTTGCCTATATAGGTCACTGATTCCAACAATGTTCCATCTCCTCCCAGCGAAATAAAGAAGTCAAGATTTTTCAGGTTGTCCCCATGCTCGAAGACTTTCACCTTAAAGTTCTGGTTTGACTTAAAGTGTTTTTGGAACTTAGACGAAACAAAAATTTCTGCCTTGTTACGGGTCAACCAAAGGAGTACCCGCTCAATAAAGCGGGAAGACTTCTGCTGAAAATCCCTTCCGTGTATGCCAACGCGCATGCAATGATCAGATTAGAAGTGATGATACAAAAAATATCGGGAAATCCCAGCGTGTCTAAAGAAAATGCTTCAGCCGAATGACTTCGTCCTGACGCAGAAATCTCCAGTGGCCCCTGGGCAATTCCTTTTTGTCGAGTGTTGCGTAGACAGACCGGTCAAGTTTAACTACCTCGTATCCCAGCGACTCAAAAATCCTGCGGACAATCCGGTTCCAGCCAATATGAAGTTCGAGGCCTACCGTCTTTCCGTCATCAGAAACAATGGCAAGGTCATCGATCACCGCTTTTCCCTCTTCCAATCTTACGCCGTCGAGAATTTTTTGAAAATCGTTTTTTGTCAGCGGGCGGTCCAGTTCAGCTTTATAAATCTTCTTGACATTATGCGATGGGTGAGAAAGCTTCTCCGTTAAGTCACCATCATTCGTAAGAAGAAGAAGTCCTGAAGTATTTCTATCCAGGCGGCCAACGGGGTAAACCCGCTCTTTGCAAGCTCCACTTACAAGTTGCATCACGGTGTTTCTTTCTTGCGGATCGTCGGTGGTAGTGATAAAACCTTTGGGTTTATTTAGTAAAATGTAGACGGGTTTTTCTGCTTTCAACCGCTTACCTTCATAGCGAACATCATCTGCGAGTTTTACTTTATATCCCAATTCTGTCACAGACTTTCCATTAACTGTAATGAGTCCTGCAATGATAAGGTCATCGGCTTCCCTTCGGGAGCAGACTCCGCTATTGGAAATGTATTTATTGAGTCTAACCAAGCCATCTTTTGCTTCCAATGATTCGGCGCTGACCGTCTCAGCTTTCCGCGACTTTTCTACCCTTGATTCAACGAAAGATTTTTTCCCCTGGGGCTTCAACTTTTCGGTTTTGTCACCGTCGCTATATCTTTTGTTAAAATCCCTGTCACGGCCTGATGATGACTTTCTGCGGTCCGGGTGGTCATGAAATTTCCCCGATGTGGTGTTGCTTTTTTTGAAAGCTGA
>JAYWDP010000439.1:0-3486 GCA_043779775.1 Cyclobacteriaceae bacterium | reverse complement strand
CGCAATCGGATTTTGGTAAAGTAGAGTCGGAGGACTGGAAAAAATACTGGCAGGATGAAGGCACCAAGCTGGTGCACTTTGTCGGTAAGGACAACATTGTCTTTCACTGCATCATTTTCCCAGTCATGCTCAAGGCCACAGGCCAGTATATTTTGCCGGACAATGTCCCTGCGAATGAATTCATGAACCTCGAAGGCGACAAGATGTCCACGAGTCGCGGGTGGTCCATCGAGATGCATGATTACATCCGCGAATTTCCCGACAAGCCGGATGTGTTACGGTATGCATTGGTAACGAACCTTCCGGAAACGAAAGACAGTGAATTCACCTGGAAGGACTTCCAGTCGAAGAACAACAACGAACTGGTAGCGATCTTCGGAAACTTTGTGAACCGGGCGCTGGTGCTTACTCAGAAATATTTTGACAACAAGGTGCCGGCCAGGGGTCCATTGAGTGAGGTAGATCAAAAAGTGATCGCGGAGATCAAGGAGTTTCCCGGAAGAATTGCTGCGTCGATTGAAGCCTATCGCTTTCGGGAGGCTACGGCCCTGATGATGGACCTTGCGAGGACGGGAAATAAATTTCTGGCCGAGAGTGAGCCGTGGAAGCTGGCCAGCGCTTCGCACCGCGACGGTGCTTCGGCTGGCGAGGTCAAGACCAACCTGGGCAGGGTAGGCACGATTTTGAATCTTGCCCTCCAGATTTCCGCCAACCTGGCGGTGTTGTGTGAACCATTCCTGCCTTTTTCTTCGCGCAAATTAAAAAACATGCTGGCCCTAAAGGATTTGTTGTGGAACGACACCGGGTCTGTAGATTTATTGTCTGCCGGTCATTCATTAGGTGAAGCACGCCTGTTGTTTGAAAAAATCGAAGACCCGATCATAGAAGCGCAGATCAAGAAACTCATGGATACGAAAAAAGAAGAGATAAAGACACCAGCGGTGGTGAAGCCCCTGAAGCCTGAAGTCACCATTGACGATTTTTCCAAACTGGACATTCGGATTGGAAAGATTGTGGCGGCGGAGAAAATGGAGAAATCCAATAAGCTGTTGAAGCTTACGGTGAATAGCGGACTGGATACCCGAACGATCCTCAGCGGCATTGCACAGCACTACACAGCCGAAGAGATGGTAGGCAAGCAAGTCACTTTCATCGCCAACCTGGCGCCCCGCAAGATGATGGGCATTGAATCGCAGGGGATGATACTCTCTGCAGAGAGCAGTGATGGGAAGCTGAAGCTTTTAAAGCCGGAGGGAGAGGTTGGGCCAGGGTCGACGGTAAGTTAGGGGCAATGTTAAATGATAAATACTAAATTAGATTACTGTTTGTTTACGAGGGACTTAAAAAAGAGGACAACCTAAAACCCTATGATGTTGGTAAAAGCATTGTTTGTATTTACGCTTCAATTGATCTCACTAAATAGTTTATCGCAAATCAATGCGGTAACGGGTAAAGGAGACGAAGTTATTCTTTATGAGGATGGCACCTGGAAGTATTCCAACAAAAGCAGTTCAGAAAAGAAGGAGATAGCCACCAATGAGACCAGATTTACTAAGAGTAAAGAGTCTACTTTTGAATTAAAAAGTAATGTTGTCAATGCAGTAATTTACCTCAACCCCAGGGTATGGAGTTTTAAAAAAGAGGAGGAAGGCACGGCAATTGAATACAGATTTCAGTTAAAGGACAAGGATGCGTACGCGATGTTGTTGGTGGAAAGAATAGAAGTTCCACTTGAAGCACTCAGTCGGATTGCTTTTGAAAATGCAAAGAAAGCTTCTCCGGATATTGAAATTGTAAAGGAAGAGTATCGTACCGTAAATGATAGAAGAGTACTTTTCATGCAAATGAATGGGACCATTCAGGGAATCAAGTTTTCCTATTTTGGTTATTATTACTCTTCAAAAAACAGTACCATTCAATTTATATCCTATACTTCTCAAAATCTTATCGATGAATATAGAAAAAACCTGGATGAATTACTGAATGGTTTTATACCATTAGATTAGTTACCCCTTATGGCGCGCGAGTTCGCCCCTCGGATCTGGCGCGACGTCTTTGACGCCTGCCTGCGCGGAGACCGCTTCGGCGAAGGCAGGCGTGCCGGTACGCTGTTTCCAATGCAAGCTATTACCATCCTGATTCAAAAGATCATGAAATCCGGAATGAGGACACGCGTCCTGAAGACGCGCGCCATGTATGCTAATAACAAGACTTGTAATGGGCAAAGACCTTTACAAAATGTTCAAACGAATATGATTACACTTCAAATTCAACTTTATGGTATTTATCCTTTTGTAGACAAAGATAATTTCAAGAATTAGATGAAAGCCAACAATCACTACGCTACAATTGCTTTCCTATAGGCACCTACCAATTACGGATTATTTCCTCCGTTCTGCACAATCAGATTGAAAGGCTGTAATAAATAAACAATATTGTATTAGAATTACACCTTGATGTTAATTAAATCAAAAACACTATGAAATTACCAATTACCATATCCTGTGTTTTTTTGACTGCGTTATCCTTTGGTCAACCGAGCGAGAGGAAAAATGATGGGTTTTCAGTCATTACAAATCCTGGCGGTCAATCCATTGGCTATTCCCAAAAATCGGGGATAAAAATATTAACCTCGGATGGTCTAGCATTTAAAGACCTTAATAAAAATGGAAATCTTGACAAGTATGAGGACTGGCGGTTGCCGGTAGAAGAACGCGCAAAAGATCTTGCTTCAAAAATGTCCGTGGACCAAATAGCTGGATTGATGCTTTATAGCGGGCACCAATCTATTCCGGCAAGGTCTCAGGGATTAGGAAGTGGAACGTATGGAGGGAAACCTCAAAAGGAGAGTGGCGCCCTGTCTTCCGATCTGACAGATCAACAGAAAACATTTTTAACCAATGATAATCTCCGGCATATATTAATAACGACTGTTGAGAGCGCGGAGGTTGCTGCAATGGAATAATAATGTTCAGGCTTTGGTGGAGAGCCTTGGTCTTGGGATTCCCTCCAATACAAGTTCAGACCCGCGCCACAGTGCTGTGGCCAGCACGGAGTACAATGCCGGCAATGGCGGGAAAATTTCAATGTGGCCGCAAGCGCTTGGACTTGCTGCCACTTTTGATCCGGAGCTTGTGCAGAAGTTTGGAGCAATAGCGGGAAAGGAATATCGGGCGTTGGGAATTGCTACGGCCCTTTCTCCCCAGATAGATTTAGGAACAGAGCCGCGGTGGAGCAGGATCAGCGGTACTTTCGGTGAAGACCCGAATTTATCCGCAGACCTGGCAAGGGCGTACGTCGATGGGTTTCAAACTTCTACCGGACCTGCAGAAATTAAAGATGGCTGGGGATATAATAGTGTTAATGCGATGGTGAAGCATTGGCCCAGTGGAGGTGCCGAAGAAGGCGGAAGAGATGGACACTTTGCCTATGGAAAATTTGCCGTTTATCCGGGAAATAATTTCAATGCTCACCTTATTCCCTTTT
>JAYWDP010000438.1:0-3487 GCA_043779775.1 Cyclobacteriaceae bacterium | reverse complement strand
CTGACGGGGCAGACCATCATGTACGTTCTGCTGCCTTCAATTATAACGCGAAGACGGATATCAAAAAACTAAAAGTGGGGTACCTGAAAAATCTCTTTGATGCGACCTATCCGGGAAAAGAAAATGACACCAAAGCCCTGGCTGTTCTAAAATCGATGGGCATTGATATGCAGCCTGTTGACATCACTTTTAATCTGCCTGTAAATGCAATACGATTGATGCTAAATGCTGAAGCAGCCGCTGCCTTTGATGCGCTTACCCGCTCGAACCGTGACAGTATACTTACCGACCAGCGCAAGAGCGCCTGGCCTAACTCCTTCCGTGCGGCGCGGTTTATTCCTGCCGTGGATTATATCAATGCTTCCCGCATTCGTTCCCAATTGGTGAAGGAGTATTATGAGAAGACCAGAGACTTTGATGTCATAGTATCGCCAAGTTTTGGTGGAACCCAATTGCTAACCACCAACCTCACCGGGAACCCATGCGTGGTTTTACCAAATGGATTCAATGACAAAGGAAGCCCAACGAGTATTTCATTCCTTGGAAAATTGTATGGAGAAGCCGCCGTTATTTCATTGGCAAGAGCCTATCAGGAATCAACCGAATGGGAGGAGAGGGTGCCTCCATTGTTTGTGAAATAGAATCATTTACGAACCTATTATTTAGACGTCCGCTCCAGTCCTTCCTTTGCCTCTTTCAACGAAGCATCAAGGCTCAGGGCTGTTTCATATAATTTTTTTGCCTCCCACTTGTTTCCCTTCTTTTCATAAATCTGTCCCAGGCGCATGTTCGCACCCGCATGAGATGGTTCGTTCTGCTTTGGTGAGTACACTAAGTATTTTTTGAGGCATTCTTCACCTCGTTCCAACTTCTGGCCGGTGACAGCCGCCGTTCTGCCTATCTGATATATTGCCACATAATCATCCGGGTTCTTCTTCACCGACTCTTCAAATAAGTTAAAGGCCTTGTCGTATTGCTTTTGCACTACATAAAAATTAGCAAGGACTGACGAATACGCAGGATCGGCTTTAACCATTTCCAGGTACTCCTTTTCCGCCTCAGCGACTTTCTTTTCTGAAGTCAATATGTTGCCCAATTGTCGGTGACCCTGTGCCAAATTGAGTTTGAATATCTGCGCGGCTACCTCCTTTGCTTTTTCATAACTTCCGCCCATGAACCCAGGGGCTTGTGTATAGTACCGGATAAGAGAAATTCTTGCATCAATATTTTTTGAATCCAGTGCAATGGCCTTCTCCCATGCGCTTTTCATTTTAGGGGCCAGTATCCCTTGCTTGAACACATTAGCATTTTGCGCAATCGTGCCGTAGGTGTTTCCTAACCAATTGTAATAGTCTGCAACTTTGGCATTGGCATCCACTGCCCCTTCAAAGTAATCCTGCGCATCATCAAATTTCTTCTGATCAAATGCCACGCGACCGAGCCAATACTGTGCTGCAGCATAGTCCTTGTCTTCCTCCTTGACTACCGATAGCATGTTTGCTACCTCGGGATATTTTCTAGATTCATAAAGTTTTTGCGCCTGCTCGATCCGTCCCGATTGGCTGAACCCACTTGTGGCTACAAGGCATAAGGCTAATAAAAACTGCTTGGTCATAGCGATAATTTACTACCAAGGACGGCTTTAAATGCAAAACGTTGTGTGTTATCTCTACTATTTTCTCCAGGATTCGATTAATGGTCACCTAGCCAGTAAAAAAAATACAATAACCTCTTGTTTTTTGTACTTTCATTCACAAAAAGTGATCCTATGAAACGCATTGTGCTTTCCGCTTTCGCATTAATTTCCGTTCATTTTGCTGCCGCCCAGGTTATTGGCAAGTATTTTCCGGTCATGGAGGCAGAAACGGTTGAGGACAAAAAAGTGACCCTGCCGGAGGATGTAAAAGGTAAATACACGCTATTGGGGCTTGCCTACTCCAAGAAATCTGAAGACGAGTTGAACACCTGGTTTTCGCCGGTCATTTCAAAGTTCGTGCTAAAGACCGGTGGGCTACTGGCTGGCATGGGCTACGATGTGAATGTCTACTTCATCCCAATGTTTACGGGAATCAATGCGGCTGCCACTGGCACCGCCAAACGAAAAGCACTGAAAAACATGGACCCGCAGCTTTTACCGCATATTCTTTTTTACAAAGGAGAGTTGAAGCCATACAAGGAGGCGCTTGATTTTGAGCGACGGGACATCCCTTACTTTTTTGTGCTGGACCCATTTGGGAAAATTGTATATGCAACCTCAGGCGCTTTCAGTGAAGAAAAAATGGACAAAGTAGAAGAGGTAATTGAGTGATGGGTAACTCCTGGATTAATTCTAAAAAAGATTGCTGATCGATGGATATACTCGCCTTACTAGCTATTGCCTTAGCTCCCGGAGCTGCGATTGCCGTTTACATTTATCTGAAAGATAAGCATGAACGAGAACCAGTTGGCCTGCTTGTAAAGAGCTTTTTCTATGGATTCCTGAGTGTCATTCTCACACTTCTCATTAGCATTCCTATTGATTCTATTATCCCTATCAACGAAAGTAGCATAGGCGAGCAGGCCGTTCATGCCTTTCTTATTGTCGCTCTCATCGAAGAGTTCAGCAAGTTTGTTTTTGTCCGTTGGGTTCTATATTATAATACAAATTTCAACGAGCCGTTCGATGGTATTGTGTACGCTGTGATGGTAAGTATGGGATTTGCCACATTTGAAAATGTAATGTATGCATTCAATGAAGGAATCGGCACAGCCATCTTCCGCATGTTTACCGCGGTACCAGCCCATGCCACCTTTGCGATTCTCATGGGTTATTATTTAGGAAAGGCAAAATTTGAGCACAAGAAATCCTACTATACGTATTATGCCTTGGGTGTCGCCACCTTGTTCCATGGGGCCTATGATTATTTCTTATTTATTTCCTTTGTTCCCGGTATAGGCCTGGGGGCTTTGGCTTCCCTGGCCGTCGGAGTTTGGCTTTCTCGTAAAGCCATTAAGATTCACCAGCATGCGTCTCCATTTCAACCTGGCGGAACGCCTAACCCTCATTTCGAAAATCCTGAGCAAAATTCGTAGCTTCATCAGCTATTGTTTAAAGGTGGGATCATTTTTAATCCACGAATGTGATACGTGAAGCATTTGCAAAGAACTAAATCGGAAAGGAGGACGAATTCCGATATAGAGGTGATCGACCCGGACGACTGGAGAACTTCAGCGATGCTGTTTTTGCATTGGCAATTACCCTGCTCCTAATCTCTACCTAGGCGCCTGATAATTTCCTTCAAGTAAAGCGATTTGTATATGCTGAGTTTTTGATTTTTTCCAAATTAGTGTGATGAAAATAGCCGCTGAGGCGTGGGCTGCGTATATCCAATAATTTGAAAGTGGGCCTTGGGAGAAACGCGGGCTAGCTCTCTATAATAGGCCACGATGTTTTCCTGTTTTCGGCACCGCAAGAAAAATATGCGAATCCAGTTTAGTTTAACCGATT
>JAYWDP010000437.1:0-3496 GCA_043779775.1 Cyclobacteriaceae bacterium | reverse complement strand
CTTTACAAAAAAAGAAACAATCGTATCAGAATATTCCCGTTTACACTTAAAATATTGCGGGACCTTTGTCACCATATTTGCTTTTAGCAAGGCCGACAAGATAACCTTATCGCGTGCGCCTATCTCACATTTTGGCTTGATCGACTTTTCAATCTCAGCAATAATCGCGTTTACTTCTGTTATTTGATGGGCGGAGAGGACTGGCATAGAAAACAATTAAGTGGTTGAATGATAAAAGTAGATGAACATTCAGTAAAGTTGTCAATAAAATTTGACTCGCTATGACCATTTAGTAAATTTTAGCCAAAAACAGTAACAAATCGACCATTCATCTAGTCATCATATTTTTTACGAGGTACATTCATTTAACTTTGCTTCGCTACCGTTTTCTTATATGATGTAGCGGCGCGGTACCCAATCATTCATTATCCCTTATCAATGAAAAAAGAAATATTGCTCTTCGTTGCCTTTGTTACCACAGCGATGTTAGTCACCACCTGCACACCATCAGGTAATGAAACAGAAGTCGTTCAGGAAGAACCCGGCTTTGCTTCACCAAGGGCTGTGAACAATGATCCAAAACCCGGATATCTCACCCCGGAAGAAAGTCTCAAATCTTTCCGCCTTCCCATAGGATATCACCTGGAGCTCGTTGCCGACGAAAAGATGCTGACTGAACCGGTGGCCATTTCCTGGGATGGAAATGGAAGAATGTTTGTCGTGCAAATGGAAACCTACATGCAGACCGTTGACACTACCGGTGAACATCAACCCGGCAGTCGCGTGATGTTGCTGGAAGATACGAATGACGATGGCAAGATGGACAAGAGCTCGGTCTTTATTGATAAGCTGATGTTGCCCCGCATGATTCTGGCCGTTGGAAATGAACTATTGGTTAATGAAACGGATACTTATGATATCTATGCGTATAAAGATTCCAACAACGATGGAGTAGCCGATCAAAAAAGAAGAGTCTATCACACCGATAAAAAAGCCTTTGGAAATCTTGAACACCAGCGAAGCGGACTGGACTGGAATCTTGACAACTGGATTTACATCACGGTCGATCCCGTGCGCTTTCAATATAAAGATGGCATGCTCCAGGCTGACACGCTGGTCAGTGGCTCCAACGGGCAGTGGGGATTAACCCATGATAATTACGGCAGACTTTATTATAGCAGAGCAGGCGCTGAAAATGCCGGCTCAGGTTTTCACATCAATCCGAGCTATGGACAGTTGGAATTTGCCGATGCTTATAATGATTCAACCTTTGGCGCTGTCTGGCCGATTATGAAAACGCCCGACATCCAGGGTGGGTTAAAACGAATCCGCGAAGACACGACACTCAATCACTTTACAGCCGCCAACGGACAGTCAATTTTTCGTGGCGACAGACTGCCTAAGACCTTAGTAGGTGATTATTTGATCAATGAACCGGTGGCCCGGATCATCAGACGCGCTAAAGTCATTAACACCGATGGAAAAAGAACGCTCAGGAATGCCTATGAAAAAGAGGAATTTATTGCTTCGTCTGATATGAATTTCAGGCCGGTAAATACCTACACCGGTCCGGATGGGTGTTTGTATATCGTCGATATGTACCGCGGCATTATTCAGGAAGGAACCTGGACGGCGGAAGGCAGCTATCTGCGCAAGCAAATTCTCAGGCTGGGCTTACAGAAAAATGTTATGCACGGACGGATCTGGAGACTTGTTCATGATGACATGCCCCGTGGGCCAAAACCCCACATGCTTGACGAAACATCAAGTCAGCTGGTTGCCTACCTGGATCATCCTAATGGCTGGTGGCGCGACAATGCTCAAAAGGAAATTGTCCTGCGCAAAGACAAATCTGTTGTTAACGACCTGAAGCTGATAGCGGCTGGTAAAAAAGGACCATTGCCTGAAAAACCAACTGCCCTGGGACAGGTACATGCCCTGTGGACTTTATCAGGATTGGATGCGATGGACAAGGATGTGGTGTCTGAAGCACTGGAAGATAATGATCCTCATGTACGGCAGGCGGCGGTGTGGATCAGCGAGGTGTATTTAAAGAATGATGACGAAGATGTTATTGAAGAATTAGAAGGGTTGAAAGATGATGAAGACTATGATGTGCGCATTCAACTTGTTCTCTCCCTTTCCAAAAGCAAATCACCAAAAGCCAAAGCCCTTTCTGAAGAAATTCTGACCAAAAATTCCGGCAATGAAATGATTGTAAGCGCCCGGAAAAGTTTAACTAAAACTGAAGACATAAAAGTGTTTGGTTCTAAATTGGGTTCATTAAATCCTGAGAGCCGGGTAATGATAAAGGATGGCTCTGCTATTTTTAAGTCGTTATGTTCAACCTGTCATGGGATGGATGGCAAAGGGGTGCCAACCAAATTGGCGCCTCCGCTAGTGGGAAATTTCGGGCGCAATTTTAGAAATAAGGACGCGATGATCAGAATTCTTTTGAATGGCTTAACAGGTCCGGTAGAAGGTAAAACCTATTCGGAAAATATGGTTGGTATGAGCATGAACGATGACCAGTGGATTGCCTCTGTCCTTAGCTATTTGCGTTATGATATCGGCCTCGGTGAACGACGGTTTCCAGGAAGTCTGGGGGAAGATTTTGTCAAGAGAATTTTGGTAACGCCAGAAGAAGTCAAGAAGATCCGGGAGCAATCCATAGGAAGAGAAACCCCCTGGACATGGGAAGAACTTGAAAGGCTTATGCCAAAGCAATAAAAATAAATAGTTTGAATCAATACCCATTCCGGTGTTAAAAAACAGGCACCCGTGTCTGACAAAAAGCAACATTATAAGAATAGTACAACCCTAAAAATACGATGTCTTTAATTTGTAAAGCAGCATTGGCGGATGGGAAGGGCGGTTTTATTATCGACGAAATAGAAATCAAAGAACCGCACCCTGACGAAGTAATTGTTAAAATGAAAGCGGCTGGCCTGTGTCATACGGATTATGATTCTTTGAGTTGGGGTAAACCCCTTGTCATGGGACATGAAGGGGCCGGCATAGTTTTTAAAACGGGTAAAGATATTACTGGAATTGCCCCAGGAGACTCTGTAATTCTTAATTGGGCCACGCCTTGTGGATTTTGTTTTCAATGCCTGGAGGGGAACCAGCATATTTGTGAAAATAATTCCCCGGTGGTAGCGGGTGGAAATGGTTATACACCGGGTCATGCCCATCGGCAAGGAACCATCTGGCGGGGACAGCCGATTGAGCGATCATTTAATCTGGGTACGCTTTCCGAATACGTAATTGTTAAATCGTCGGCCGTTGTAAAGAATGCTTCGAAGCAAATGCCTTTTGAAGCTGCGTGTATTATTAGCTGTGGCGTTATGACAGGCTATGGATCTGTGGTGAACGCTGCCAAGGTAAAGCGCGGTTCTTCCGTTGTGGTATTGGGTACCGGCGGCGTCGGCCTAAATGTCATTCAGGGTGCTAAAATATCTGGTTCTTCCAAAATTATTGCCATCGACATTAATCC
>JAYWDP010000436.1:0-3510 GCA_043779775.1 Cyclobacteriaceae bacterium | reverse complement strand
GGCGGATGCGCTTGTCAATATTCAATCTCACTTTATCATACTCATACTGACTTGCAAAAACTCCTTTAAATCCATGCGTATAACGGAAAGTGATGGCCGGCCACTTTCTAAGGCCTAAGCTTAGGCGTTCATTGCCATTTTGAATAAATGTCTCGTCACGCACATACCGAGATTCCAATGCCATTTCTACGGATGTAATGTCTTTCAATACTGCAGAATTGATATCCGTAGGATCTTCGTAATAACCAAACTTATAGGTTGGATCGAATGTCCAATACCGAAAACTTGCCTTCTGAGAAAACCCTTTAAACAATTCCCTCTGGATAGCGGTAAATGCTTCGTTGTAATAATAACCTCTCCTGAAATTACCCCATCGGGCAGCCGTCAAAAACAGCGGGTTGGCATTCAGCGCTTCCTCATCAATTCCCAACCTGACCATATCCCTGGTCCCTCGTACGGTAATCGTGGTCCATCGGTCCCTTGAAAGTATCCGGGTGGCTGAAGCAGAAAATTTAAAGCGATTCTCAACTTGAACATCTTGAAAACCGTAGGCACCAAATCCTGTATAAAGCATTTTTTTACTGAATTTGCGGTTCGTTTTAAATCCACCCTGGATACGAATTCCTTCGACGGTGTTCCAGGCTGCCGTTCTCAGATAGGGGCCGACCTCAACCCTTCCAAGATCATAATATCCATCCACCAAAGCCTTAAAAATCTCCGTATAAGTTTTAACAATCGGAATACTTTTTAGCGTATCAATCATCTTATATACACTCTTTTCTGTTTCACTCAAAGGTTCATGTCGCAACGTGTCCCAATATTTTTCTTCTTCAAACATCTGTGCATCTTCGGCCACTTTTATCCGTCTTTCATAAAATGATGTTGCTTTGGGCTTATTGATTATAAAGTTCTTGTTGCTGGTGTAAAACTTGGCTAATAATCCTGCGGAGTTCTTACTGATCTCACTTACATTGATAAGGACCCTGTTTTTGACAGGAAGCCATGGACCTGCAGAGGTCGGTGTCAGTTCTTGCTGTATTTTGATCTTCTCAATAAAATTGATGTTGGCCCTGTCGCTCACCGTTAAATCAATCTGCTTAATGGCATAGTCCTTTTTTGTGATCCACATGGAGCCCGTGAACGCAAGCTCTTGCGGGTTCTTTGGATAAAAATCCAGACGATAACAATAGTCACCTCCTACATCCAGGCTGTCCAACAAATCATAATCGTAGTACAGCCTCCATCCATCCGCAATGGGTGAAACAAAGTTCTTGTTAATGATCGGCAGCCAGTTCTGATAAAAATTATATTCCTGAAAGGTGGAGCCAACCAATTGGGTCACCATGGTACCATCGTCCAGTCCCACTCCATTAATTTTTGTTTTCAGTATCTCTTCCGATTTCAGGGATGGATTGTCGCGGTAATATATTTTAGAAACACTTTCAGTAATAAATAAAGGGAGGATTGGTTTTCCATCTTCGCCCACCACCCGGTCGATGCTGTCCAGCACCGCCGCAATTTTCTTCATGACCTTTTTTTCACGGAACTTCTGGGAGATGTTATCAATATCTACTTCACTTTT
The DNA here is from genome assembly GCA_043779775.1 of Cyclobacteriaceae bacterium. GTDB lineage: Bacteria > Bacteroidota > Bacteroidia > Cytophagales > Cyclobacteriaceae > ELB16-189. The sequence continues at coordinate 1,928 of JAYWDP010000436.1, read as the reverse complement.
CGTATAGGCATCGTATTCATAAGCGGTGAGGTTTCGCTTATCATTTTTGTCTTTATTCTTAATGACTTGGCGAAGAATTTCAAATGCCGGATTTTCTCCAGCATTGATAACGACCTCCTGCAGGTTGGTCACATCTTCTGCCAACTGAAAATTGACGACCTGGGACTTCCCTTTCAGAATGGATTTTGTCCTTGGTTTGTAGCCGATATAGCTGGCCATCAGAGAGTCTGATGCCTTGGTGGTTTTAATGTTATAATTCCCGTCAAAATCGGTAGTAGCTCCTACTCCGGTACCTCTGAACGCCACATTCACGAAGGGGATTGGATCACCTGATGCTGCATCCGTTACCTTTCCCCGGACGACCGTTTCCTGTGCCAATGCCAAAAGGGGGAACAATATGAGGACGACAATAAGGCCGGGAAATCCGATAACTAATTTATACACACAACAGTCTCTTGGCATTTTATACCTAATCTTGGGGGAAAAATGTAATTATCCTAAATAAATAATATAATAAAAAAGGTTCGCTGATATTAAATGTGTCAGTGTCTATATTTATCCATTAAAATCCATTCAATACTAATGAATACTTGTTCTAATCCATGAATCTCCGGCAATGTCTGATCCTTGCTGGTTGTCTCTTATGTTTCGCCGGGAATTCCCAGAATAAAAATAGAGAAATAGGAGCCTTTCCTCAATCATTGGATAGTACCAGCACGACCAACCTGATTTTTAAAAACAAACTGCTGATATTTCCACTGACCGCGCTTTCTACAGAAACGAATTGGGTCTTTGGCTTGGCCAATGTATTCCTTTTCAAGACCTCAAAAAAAGACTCACTGCTAAGGATATCCACTATGCCATCAGGCTTTCTTTATACTTTGAATAAGCAGATTCTCATTGCCCTTGGCGCCAATATATATTTACCCAAGGAAAAATACATTATTCGTTTTGAAAATACTTTCAGTAAATTCCCAGACAAGTTTTGGGGCATCGGAAATAATACACCCGAAACTGCCAAGGAAAGCTACACTTTCACGCAATTTTATATCAACCCACAGCTACATCGTAAAGTAAAGAACAATTTTTTCCTCGGTGCAGGTTGGGATTTCCAGTATGTATTCGATATTTCCTTTAACTCTGCAGGAAATTTTGCAAAGCAAGAGGTTGTCGGTATTTATAATCGAACGAACTACCATGTTTCAGGCTACAGTCTTTTCGTTATGCACGATTCGAGGAACCATACTTACATGCCTACCAAAGGCTCACTCCTAAGAATTAAGTTTTCCAATTTCAATGAGCAGGTTGGCAGTGAATATAATTTTCAAGGTGTTGAAATCGATTTTAGGAAATTCATCAAGATAAGTCAAAAGCAAACTCTGGCGATGCAGTATCTCAGTACCTTCACATTTGGTGATGTTCCTTATCGCAGCCTCGCGGTACTTGGCGGCAATTCAATTATGAGAGGATATTATGCCGGCCGGTATCGAGATAAAAAATTCCTGGGTGCTCAATTGGAGTATCGATTCCCGATCTATTGGCGTTTCTCCGGAGTGACTTTCGCGAGTGCCGGTCAGGTGGCAGACCATACATCAGACATAAGTTTAAGTGGTTTCAAGTACGCCGCTGGCACGGGGTTACGGTTTGCGGTCCTCCCCTCTGAAAAACTCAACTTACGACTTGACGTCGCCTACGGCAACAGCCTTAACTACTATATCGTTCTTGCAGAATCTTTTTAACAGTTGTGACGAGAAAAAAAATCAAATGGCGATAGGCTCCTTATCGCCCATATGACGAGGTGAAGTCTTTAAAATATACAAGTCTAAAATGGCTTTCGCCCTGGCGAAATATTCACGAATATAAATCTTTACCGAGGTGTCCTGAGGCAATTCACGAACTACCATCGCCACGGCATCTATGTGATAATA
>JAYWDP010000435.1:0-23761 GCA_043779775.1 Cyclobacteriaceae bacterium | reverse complement strand
CACAACTTGAACGCAGCGTAACATTTCTTCGAAATAAAATCCGTAAGCATTGGCCTGATTAATCATTGTCCCCAAAAGAGCAGCAATTGATCTGATCTTGATTTTCAAAATAATGGCAATACCTGAACCAAAAGTACTGTGAAATGGAGGGTTGTGAGAAAGGTTATCGTCATCTCACAACGATACCCCCCTTTTCCAGGGAATAAAATCATTCTGGTTAAGCTCCACTGCTTTTGATTTTACCCTTCCGCTGGCTACCTCGATAATAAAATCGAGAATTTCTTCGCCCATTTGATCAATGGTCTTTTCACCTGAAATAATCGGTCCTGTATTGAAGTCGATAATGTCAGGCATTTTTTGTGCCAATTTGGTATTGGTGGAAATTTTGATCACTTGTGAAACCGGATTGCCGGTGGGTGTACCGAGACCCGTAGTGAAAAGAATAATCTGAGCACCCGATCCTGTAGTTCCCGTTGTGCTCTCCACATCATTGCCGGGTGTACAAAGCAAATTGAGTCCTGGCTTCTTTATATACTCTGCGTATTGTAATACATCAGCAACCGGTGCCGTGCCACCTTTCTTGGCTGCTCCGGCGGATTTGATAGCATCTGTGATCAGACCGTCCTTAATATTTCCGGGTGAAGGGTTCATATCAAACCCGGAGCCAACGGCCTCTGCTGCCGAGGCGTAGGTGCGCATGAGTTTGATAAATAAATCTGCTGACTCATTGGTTACGCAGCGATTAATCAATTCTTGTTCAACGCCGCAAAGTTCCGGAAATTCAGAAAGAATGGTGCTGCCACCAAGGGTCACCAAAAGATCCGAGGTATGGCCGATGGCAGGATTGGCGGAAATACCAGAAAATCCGTCAGAGCCACCACACTTTAAGCCTACCGTCAACTTACTTAGCGGGGCGGGTTTACGTTCCAACTTGTTGGCTTCTATCAGAGCCAGGAAAGTTTTCTGGATAGCCTGGGTCAGAAGTTCTTGTTCCGTTCCAGATTTTTGCTGCTCCAGGATGATTACAGGCTTTGAGGATGCCGGATCCAATGAATTGAATTTTTTCTGCAGAATTTCGACTTGCGCGTTCTGACAACCAAGACTAAGTACCGTGGCTCCGGCGACATTAGGATTGTGAATATATCCGGCCAACAAGGTACAGAGCACCTCCGCATCCTGCCTCGTACCACCGCAGCCGCCTTCATGCAGTAACATTTTCACACCATCAATGTTGTTAAAGATCCTGGCACCATTGGATTTAGCTTCGCTGAGTGAAACAGATGGGATGGAATCGGTCTTACCTTCTTTATATAATTGTACAAGTTCTTTGATATAACTTTTATAAACATCCGGTTTGCTGAATCCGAGTCCATCCTCAAATGCCTGCCGGATAACATTGACATTTCTGTTCTCACAAAACACGAGTGGTATGATCAGCCAATAGTTTGCTGTACCCACCTGTCCGTCTGGACGGGGATATCCCATAAAGAACTTGTCCTTGAATTTGGAGACATCCGGCGGAGTCCATTGATGCTGTTTGGTTTTTCCTGAGAAAGGGGATGCTTTATGCTTCACGTTGTGTGTGCCGATGACACCACCTTTTTGAATGGGTTGGGTAACTTTCCCCACCAGGATGCCATACATGATGATTTCATCGCCGGCATGAAGTTCCCTTTCAGTAAATTTATGTTTGGCAGGAACGTCGTTTGCCAGGATAACTGAGGCCCCGTTACAGGATATTGCCTCACCGGCTTTCAAGTCGATTAGAGCCACCCAAACATTGTCTGCCGCGTGGATTTTGAGGATTCTATTTGACATAAGAAGAAAAAAGGTATTTATAAAAAGCTTCTGCCCTCAGGATGTAACGGAACGTATAAAATTAGTTCTTCCAAGCCATTAATTCCCCTATATTAACACCCTTCTGGAAATTAAAAGACTCAACGAATTAACGAATTAACTAATGAGTAAGGTAATAACATTTGGAGAAATCATGCTTAGGCTTGCCACACCCGGCTACTTACGATTCGGTCAGGCAACAGAGTTCGAAGCAACCTTTGGTGGGGGCGAAGCTAACGTGGCGGTTTCTTTGGCGAACTACGGAATTCCTGTCAGCTTTGTCAGTTGCTTGCCCAACAATGACATTGGTGATGCGGCCATTACAACCCTCCGGACCCACAATGTAGATACCTCTCATATTGTTCGCAGCGGCGACCGGGTAGGAATTTATTTTCTGGAGTCTGGGGCGGTGAGTCGTGGCAGCAAGGTGATTTACGATCGTGCCAATAGTTCTTTTGCTAAACTAAAAAAAGGAGTAGTGGACTGGAATAAAATCTTTGAAGGAGTCACCTGGTTTCACTGGACTGGCATTACGCCCGCCGTTTCTGAAGGCGCCGCTGATGTATGTAAAGAAGCCTGTGAGACAGCTGCTAAAAAAGGTATTACGATTTCAACAGATTTGAATTACCGCAACAAACTGTGGAAGTGGGGGAAGTCAGCAGGCGAGGTGATGCAGGAACTGGTTGGTTATTGTGATATTATTCTGGGAAATGAAGAGGACGCTGACATGGTTTTCGGCATCAAGCCCGCTGGTGTGGATGTGAAATCTGGCCACGTGGAAGGATCTGCCTATGAATCGGTCGGCAAACAGTTGATGACTAAATTCCCAAAGGCGAAAAAAGTAATCATTACATTGAGGGGCTCCATCAGCGCCAGTCACAATTCGTGGTCTGGTGTTTTGTGGGATGGCCAGAAATTATTCGAAGCGCCTACCTATCAGATCACTCACATTGTAGACCGTGTTGGGGGCGGGGATTCGTTTATGGGTGGATTAATTTACGGATTGATCACGTACCCCAAGGACGATCAGCGAGCCTTGAATTTTGCCGTAGCTGCCTCTTGCCTGAAGCACACCATCCAAGGTGACTTCAACCGGGTGACGGTAGATGAAGTGGAGAAACTGATGCAGGGAGATGGTTCAGGAAGGGTTTCACGATAAACGACAAACTGATAATGAAGACATTTTCAAGTAACGCAATCCAGGAAACTATGAGATCCTCGGGTATGGTACCACTCTTTACGCATGATGATGCTGAGATTGCAAAAGAGGTTGTGGAGGCTGCCTATCGGGGAGGGGTACGAGTGTTTGAATTCACCAACCGAAGGAAAAATGCCTTCGATGTCTTTACAGGCATGCTTAGTCATTTTGAAAAATACCCAGATCTCATGCTGGGCATTGGTACGATCATGGATGCAGCGACCACAAAGAAATTTATTGATGCCGGAGCCCATTTTATCATTTCACCTATTTTGAAATTGGAGATGGCCGACTACTGCCTTCAGCACGACCGACCGTGGATTCCAGGATGTGCTACCCTGACTGAGATTGTTACGGCAAAAGAGCACGGTGCGAAGGTAATTAAAGTGTTTCCTGGTTCGGTGCTGGGACCTGGATTTGTTTCTTCCATCATGCCAGTAGTACCTGATCTTCAATTGATGATTACAGGAGGTGTTGAGCCCAATGAGCCAAATCTTGCATCGTGGTTTAAGGCAGGCGCAATGTGTGTGGGGATGGGATCACAGCTTTTCACAAAGGAAATTTTAGAAACCAGGAATTGGTCTTTGCTGCAGCAACGCGTTGCTGATTCTTTGGCCATCATAAAAAAAGTAACTAATCTTTGATGGTTGTTCGTTTCTCGTACGAGCCATGATCAACGACTGGCAAGCCAACACACGCTAATGGAAAATAAAGCCAACCCAATCGGAACGTATCGCTGGACGATTTGCGCGCTGGTCTTTTTTGCCACAACGGTCAATTATTTAGACCGCGCCGTCATCAGTTTGCTAAAGTCTGACCTCTCAAAGGAATTTCAATGGAATGATGGTGATTACGCAAATATTGAAATCGCGTTCAAATTGTTTTATGCCCTCGGGATGCTGGGGTCTGGCAGATTGATTGATAGACTGGGTACAAAAATGGGGTATTTGTTATTCACTTTTTTATGGAGTGTGTCAGCTGTGATGCACGCCTTCATTACCAGCACCCTTGGTTTTATTGTGGCCCGTTCTGCATTGGGCGCTACGGAATCAGGAAATTTTCCGGCTGCTATTAAAGCAACGGCGGAATGGTTTCCAAAAAAAGAGCGTGCCCTTGCTACAGGCATTTTTAATTCCGGCACTAACATTGGCGCTATCGTTGCTCCGCTGTCAGTCCCCTTTATTGCAGCAGCGTGGGGATGGCAATGGGCTTTTATCATCACCGGCTCTTTGGGTTTCATATGGCTTGTTTTATGGTATTTATTTTATGAGACACCTTCAAACGCAAAGAACCTTTCCAAAGCGGAGTATGACTATATCCACAGTGATATTGATGAAGGAACGAAAGATGCCAAAGGCGTTGAACAAAAGATAAGCTGGTTCAGGTTGTTGAGTTTCAAACAAACTTGGGCATTTGTGATCGGTAAATTTCTAACCGATCCCATCTGGTGGTTTTACCTTTTCTGGCTGCCTGATTTTTTGGAAAGTCAGTATGGATTGAAAGGAATAGAAATTTCATTTCCTGTGGCTTTGGTTTATATGATCTCAACCCTTGGGAGCGTCGGTGGCGGTTGGCTGCCCTTGCAATTGATCCAACGTAACTGGCCGGTTTTCCAGGCGCGTAAGACGTCTATGCTCGTGTATGCTTTTTGTGTGATACCCATCGTTTTTGCTCAGATTTTGGGAAGCATTAATATGTGGCTGGCGGTGCTGGTAATAGGAATTGCTGCAGCGGCCCATCAGGCCTGGAGTGCAAATATTTTTACCACTGTTTCAGACATGTTTCCTAAAGTATCGATCGGCTCCGTAACCGGTATTGGAGGGATGTTTGGTTCGTTAGGCGGAATTGCCCTTTCCCTGTTGGTTCAAAAGAATATGTTTGTCCATTATCGCGAGATAGGGCAGATTGAAACGGCGTACTATATCATGTTTTTTATCTGTGGCTCTGGGTATTTGCTGGCTTGGGTGATCATCAATTTTCTGGTGCCTAAGATGGAGAGGATAAGGGTGTGAAGGATAGACCGCTAATTCGCGAAATCTTTCAGAGAAATTCAATCTACCCAAGGCGACTCCTCTAATAATACTCTTTCCAAAGCGAGGCATATTTGTATTTTTGCTACCCATGTTTAGACGGTTTAAAATGATTGTATTTTATTTCATTGGGTCACTTGTGGTCCTGATGGTAATGGTATGGACAATCATTACTATTTACCACGATGACTTACGATTGAAGGCAGAGCGATCCATCGACAGGAAAATGAATGCCTTGGTTACTTTTGATCATGTCAGCATAACACTCTTAACGGATTTTCCCAACCTTACCATCACCCTTCATGACCTGGTAGTCACTGGTAGGGGTGAATTTGAAAAGGATACCTTGGTAACGTCTGATGAACTTGCTCTCGAAATAAAAACCATCAGTGTTTTTTCCGAAGGGGAAACCGAGGTCAAGAGTATGCATCTTCATCATCCTTCATTATCGTTGAAGGTTTCAAAGGACGGACAATCGAATTATGATATCTTTTCGCAGGATAGCGTAAAAGGCTCTTCCCAACAACGGGATTCATCAGGCTTAAGTTTGGCCCTCGATCAAATTAAGATTAGTGAAGGAACCATTGAATACAAGGATGAATCACGGGACCTTTATTTCCTCATGAAGGATGTGAATTACCTCGGCGCCGGTGATTTTCAACAAGAGGTTTTCGATTTCAGAACCAAGACCAACATCGGGCAATTTACCATGGATTATGGCAAGGTGAGGTATTTTTCTAAAAAGGAGGTGGAGATCGATCTTGTTATGGAGGTGGATCTGGAGAAGAACATTTACACTATGAAGGACAATGTCATTCGTATCAACCATTTCAAGTTTGACTTAAAAGGGAATTTAGCCCTGTTGGATGACGGAGAAGATTTCAATCTTCAGTTTGCTACTCAGGAGACTGATTTTAAAAATATTATTTCACTGGTGCCAGGTATTTTCATGAAAGACTTTGAGGAGATTTCAACGCAGGGTGAATTGAAATTTGATGGGTATGTTAAGGGCCAGCATTTATCTGGAAAGAATCAGATCCCGTCATTCCTTGGGAGGATTCTGATTTCCGATGGTATATTTAAAATTGATACACTTCCTGATCCCATTGAGCACATTCAGATGGAGCTTGAGATTAGCAACAAGACAGGAATCCGCGACAGCATGGTATTTGATTTGAAAAACTTCCAGTTTTATATGCGCAATCACCCCGTCAGGGGAAGAATAAAAGTTCAGGGTTTAGACCATTTAAAAATAGATGCAGATGTTTTTGCAGACATTGACCTGGCCGAGCTGGAAAAAATGTATCCCATCCGGGGAGTTAAACTCAGAGGAAAAGTTGACTTCGAGCTGAAAGCGAAAGGACCCTTTGAATTTGATGGAGAGGATTATAGACGAATTCCTTCTTTTTATTTAAACATGAGGCTCAGTAACGGAAAACTCAAGTATGATCACTTACCTGCGGCCATTGACAGCATTCACTTTCATTTAGTAGCCGAGAATAAAACAGGCGTACCGGAACAATCGTTTTTTGACTTACGCAGCATACACCTGGACATGGGTAAAAACATTGTGCATGGATTTGCAAAATTGGAAGGCTACAAAAACCTGAAAATAAAAACTGATATCAAGGCTGAAATGGACCTGGCTGATATAGAAAATATGTTCCCGGTTGAAGGTACCATCATGAAGGGTCATATTTCTTTGGATGCAGAAGCAGATGGGAACTATAATAAGGCGAAGAATAAATTTCCATCAATCGATGCAAGAGTAGAATTAAAAAATGGATTCTTTCAGACAAGAGATTATCCAGATCCAATGGAAAACGTTCACTTGTCCGGTGAGATTGTCAATACCTCTGGAAACTTTGCAGATACAAGAATGACAATCAACAGATTAACGTATAGTCTGGAAGACGAACCTTTCGAAGTGAAGGGTACAATTTCGGATCTCGTAAGTTATAAGTATGATTTAAAAATAAAGGGACTCGTAGATCTGAAAAAAATTGCAAAAATATATCCAATAACGGGCTTACAACTGGAGGGCATTATTATTTCGGATGTGGAGATTAACGGGACTTTAGCGGACCTTGAAGCTGGCCTTTATGAGCGGACTTTTTCAAATGGTCAGATTGAAATAAAGGATCTGTTGATTCAGAATCCTTCCATTCGTAAACCCATAAGGGTGCGAAATGCCCTATTCTCATTGACGCCAACAAAGATTGTCCTTGAGAAATTCAATGGAAAGATGGGGAGGAGTAATATCTCTATGTCAGGAGACCTTTTCAATTATATGTCTTTTGTTACCAGGAATAATGATTTGGTGCGTTGTGACTTAAACTTAAAATGCGATACCCTGGACGTCAATGAATGGCTCGGTGAGGAAAATCTTACAACCATTGATAATACGCCTGTCAATAAAATTAATGTCTGGCAGGTTCCGACCAATCTTGACCTCGTCTTTGATTCTGAAATTGACTATGTCTTATATGAAGACATGAAGATTTCGACATTTGATGGTGAGATTAGAATGAAAGATGGCATCATGAGACTCCATGAAACCGGCTTTAATTCCCTCAATGCGAAGTTTAGCTTCTCAGGCGACTACGACACACGCGACTCCCAGCACCCTTTAATCGACGTGGATCTTGATATCAAGGATCTGGATATTGAGAAAGCCTACAAAGAAATGAAACTGGTGCGACAACTGCTTCCTGCTGCAGGGGATGCGGAGGGAAGATTTTCCATTACTTATAAGTTGAAGGGCGAATTAGCACAGGATTTTTCCCCCAAACTTGAAACACTGAAAGGAGGCGGGACGATGCGAATTGCAGAGGCAAAATTTAATGGAATGAAGATCTTTGAAGAAATCAGCAAGGCATCCAAAAAGGACGAAGTAAACGATCCTCATCTGAAGGACTTTGTGATGCGAACGGAGATTCGAGACAATAAGATTTATGTGAAACCTTTCAGCTTGAAAGTCTCTGGTTTTAATACCGATGTGGAAGGCGTAAGTGATATCAGCGGCTCACTGCGCTATTTGGTGAAGATTGAACTCTTGCCATTCAAAATAAAAACACCATTTCATGTCACGGGCACTTATGACAATCCAAAGGTTACCCTTGGTAAGGGATATGTTTTGGTTCCGGGTGATTCGATTTTGAATCGGTAGTAGCTTAGTTAGCTGCACCAGTATCAGGACATGGTCATGCAGAGTTAACCATCGCTCGAGGTGCGATACCTGTTGTAAATGACAAAAAGGTGTATGTCCCCCTTCTTCAAAGGGAATAAATACCTTTCCCACAGATCAAAATGACCTCTTAAGAACCTTATAACCTTTTTACATTGATTTTTTTTCAGCCAATGACTATCCTTATATTTAAGTTTAATCATCCCCCATGAAACAAATATTTACCATCTTCCTTTCATTCCTACTCTTCCAGGCCGTGGCACAAAATACCCTGGTGCTTAACGCCGACCTGGGCACCACAAAGATCAACCGTCATATCTACGGCCACTTTTCAGAACACCTTGGTAAGTGTATTTACGGCGGATTCTATGTGGGTGAAAACAACTCTAAGATTCCCAACACCCGGGGCGTACGCAACGATGTGGTGGCTGCTTTGAAAAAACTGAAAGTCGCCAATCTGCGCTGGCCGGGAGGATGCTTTGCAGATACCTATCATTGGAAGGATGGAATCGGTTCCAAAGACAAGCGCCCTTCGATGGTGAATACCTGGTGGGGAGGTGTGACGGAAGACAACAGCTTTGGCACCCACGACTTCTTAAACATGTGTGAACTGATCGGCACGGAGCCTTACCTCGCCGCCAACATCGGCAGTGGAACGGTACAGGAATTTACAGATTGGTTGCAGTACGTCAATTTCAATGGGACCAGTCCAATGTCAAAGTTGCGCCTGGAGAATGGACGTGAAAAAGCTTGGAACGTAAAATTCTGGGGTGTGGGGAATGAGGCGTGGGGCTGCGGAGGTAACATGCGACCTGAATACTATGCAAACATCTACCGGCAATACGCAACTTTCATGACCAGTTGGAACAACAATGATAAAATATTTCGCATTGCCTCTGGTGCCAGCGACGATGATTATAACTGGACCGAAGTTTTGATGCGCGACATTCCGCACAATATGCTGGAAGGCGTGGCCATGCACCATTATTCAGTTATCGACTGGAACAAGAAGGGTTCGGCGACGGATTTCTCGGAACAACAATATTTTACCATTATGAAGAAGGCCCTCTTGATGGATGAGCTGATAACCAGGCACTCAGTGATCATGGACAAATATGACCCGTCAAAAAAAATTGCACTGGTGGTCGATGAATGGGGCGGTTGGTATGATGTGGAGCCCAATTCAAACCCTGGTTTCTTGTATCAGCAAAATACCATTCGGGATGCCGTCCTCGCGGGTGCCACGCTCAATATTTTCCACAACCACAGCGATCGCGTGCGCATGGCCAACCTGGCACAAACTGTAAATGTATTGCAGGCAGTCATCCTTACGAATGAGGAGAAAATGTTGCTGACGCCGACCTATCACGTATTGGAAATGTACAATGTCCACCAGGATGCGACCTTGTTGCCGGTAACTTTGAAAAGCAATGACTATGTATTGGGCTCAGAAAAACTGACGGCTGTTTCTGCGTCGGCATCCAGGGACGCCAATGGATTGACCCATATTTCCCTGGTAAATGTCGATGCGAAAAATCCGCAGGAAGTAACCGTTGATTTGCGAGGTGCAAAGTTCTCATCGGTGACTGGGAAAATTCTTACGAGTGAGAAACTGCAGGATTATAATTCATTTGAAAATCCCGAAAAGATCAAACCGGCAGCATTTAACAAGGCCGTCCTTAGCGGAACAAGTTTGAAAGTTACCTTGCCGGCACATTCGGTGGTGGTGCTGGAGATGAAGTAGAAGGTGCCTATGTGGTAAAATTATTCTCTGCGCCTCCGCGCCTCTGCGGTTAAATCTTACGCCAATTCCCTCAAATCCACCGGTACGACCCTGGAAATCCCTTTCTCCACCATCGTAATCCCATAAATAACATCCGTGGTCGTCATCGTGCGCTTGTTGTGCGTGACGATGATGAACTGACTGTCTTTGCTGAAACTGCGGATAATGGTGTTGAACTTGTCAATGTTGGCATCGTCCAGCGGCGCGTCCACTTCATCGAAAATACAGAAGGGTGCGGGCTTTAAAAGATACATGGAGAACAGCAAGGCCGTGGCAGTCAATGTTTTCTCGCCACCACTGAGCTGGTTGATTGTTAAAGGCCGTTTACCTTTCGGTTTTGCAATGATGTCGATTTCAGACTCCAGCGGGCGTGAAGGGTCGGCAAGTCGGAGGTCGCAATCGTCACCTTCATTGAAGAGCGAACGGAACACGCTGATGAAATGCTCCTTGATCTTCCCAAACGCTTCCATAAAAGTCTGACTGGCAACTCCTTCAATCTCACTGATGGTGTTGAAGAGGGATTCTTTAGCCTTCACCAGGTCGTCCTTCTGAGTGATGATAAAATCATTGCGCTCTTTGATCTCATTATATGCCTCCATCGCCATCGGGTTGATAGGACCGAGGCTATCAAGTTTCTCACGTATGCGGGATACGTCGCTACGAAGTTTTTCTTCATCCACACCTTCCAGTCGTTCACTTTCTTCAGCCGAAACCTGGTGGAGGATGTCATCCATCTGAACATTGAATTCAACAGACAAGCGCTCTTTTACAGAATTCAACTCAAGCTTACTTTCATTCAACTCATTCTGGAGCTGCATAAGAAGCGTATCAATATTTTCTCTTGAATGCTGGATGTTGCGAAGTTCTTTTTCAACGCCATCGATCTCTCCGCGTGCGGCGTAATAATCTTTTTCAGCTTCGTTCAGGCCGTGCTCCATCTCATCCTTGAGCTCATATAATTTGATAAGCTCGGCATCACCGGTCTGGGTATTTTCAAAGATGGTTCTGATCTCATCTTCATTGTGCTTAAGTTCAGAAGAGTTAGCCGTAATCCGCTGGCTGCTTTGTTCTACAGCTTCCTGCTTGAAATGGATCTCCTGTTCGAGACTCTTGACTCGGTTCGTCTGCTGATGGAAGAAGATATTCTGCTCATTGAGTGCGTTGGACTTCTGACCCAATAACTCGTTCTGTGCTGTCAGCTCAATGGCTAACTGCTTTACTTTTATCTCAAAATCTTCCAGTTCGTGGCCGATCACCTGGGAGTTTGGACGCTGTTCATCCAATTCTTTTAAAAGCACGTCAATCTTTTCAAGAATGTCTTCCCTGCGCAGGTCGGCATTGTTGATCATCTCGCTAAACTGTTCCTTCTTCGTCTTTACGGAGATGTATTCGTCATTGACTTGCTTGATGGCGTTCTGTGCTTCTTCAATGGCGTTCTTAAGATTGTGATTGCGCAGTCTCTCCAGTTCCCGCTGGCGATCCAGGAGGGAGTGACGTACTTCCTCCAGTTTCTTGTTGAGCTCCTTAATCTCTTTGTCGAGTTTCTCAAGATTTTTCGCGCGACCGATTTTCTTTCCTTCAAAAAGACCTACAGAACCTCCGCTCAGGCTAAAACGCCGACGTGTGTACTTTCCGTTTTTAGTGATGAAAATGTTGTCATCATCGGCTGGAATTGACCGGGTATCGCCGTCATAGAAATAAACCCTGTCGAGAATGAAGGACATGAGTTTGCCATACTTGGGATCAAACTCTATGATTTGTGTGGCAGGATATGCGTTCGGATAAATCTGTGTATGATTCGGAGTAAACTTTTCGAAAGCATCGAGGATGAAAAAGTTGGCTTTGCCTTTGCTGGCATCACTGAGTATGTTGATGGCCTCGTAAGCTTCTGCTTCGTGATTGACAATATAATAATTGAGATAAGGCTCCAGATAATTTTCTATGGCAACTCTGTATTCTTCCGGACAGGTCAGAATGTCGGAGAGTAACGGAGCATTTTTTGTCCACTCTACTTTTTTCTTGAGGAATTTAATAGCCTCCGGGAAGCCTTCCAGATTTTCAACAAGTGACTTGGTAAGCTGGTATTCATTCTGACGGGCGTCCAGCTTTCTTCCGGTCTCGGTCATCTCCTCGCGGATCATTTCAATGGTCTTTTCCAATGAACTTATACGCGACAATACTTCATTCTCTTCCTGCTTGATTTTTTCGAGCGCTGCGTTCTTTTCCTGAATTTCCTCTTGCAGCACAACCAGTTTGTTCTCAAACTCGATCAGGCTGGCACTCTGATGCGACGTATCCCCCCGGTCAATCTCCTGTTTGAGTGAGGTGATCTGGATCTCGCGAATCTCGACGGCTTTGTTAATCTGAAAATGCTCTTCCTGTTTGCTCCGGTGCAGTTGGCGTAAGGAATCGACGTCAACTTGTAGTTGTGATGTAGCCGTTTTCTGACCTTCGTAGTCTCCTTTTATTGATACGGCTTTTTCGGAGATCTCGGTCAGTATTCTTTGTGCCGATAGTTCTTCGGTTTGCAAACTTTGAATGGCAAAGTGTGCGCGTTCATTGCTCTTCTTATCCTGATCGATCTGATCTCTTAAACTGGAGGCCCGGTCATTCAAAAAGCGTAGACGCTCATTATTGATCTGTTTTTCACTTTCATGCTGCCGAATGTTGGCTACATGGTCGTTGATCGCTTTTTGTCGCGTGGAGAGAGTCTTCTCCTTAGTGATTAACGCTGCTTTTTCCTTTTCAATAGAGGCCTCTTTCTCGGCAATGTCGGCGGCAAGTTTTACTTTGCGGTCGTTCTCTCCTTCAATCTGCTTGCTGAGGTGGTTGAACTTCTCTTTCTGCTTGTTCACGACAACCTTCGCAAGTTGGATACTCTTTTCTTTATAATCTTCTTTGGCTTTGTAGTACGTCTCGGTTTGTTTAGCCTGCTTTTCCAGGCTCTTCATATTCTTCTCAATCTCAAATAGGAGATCTTCTACACGCTCAAGATCAGCATCGGTGTCTTCCAGCTTTTTGAGTGTTTCTTTTTTGCGTTTCTTAAACTTCGAAATGCCCGCCGCCTCCTCAAAAAGCATTCTCCTGGAATTGTCACGGTCATTCAAAAGATCATCAACCATGCCCAACTCAATGATTGCATAGCTATTGGAGGCAACCCCTGTATCAAGGAAGAGGTTCGTAATGTCTTTTAAGCGGCAGGTAACGCCATTGAGGAGATATTCACTTTCGCCGGAGCGGTATAGTCTTCGCGTAATTGTGATTTGAGCGTATTCCGTGGGGAGCAGATTCTTGGTGTTGTTGATGGTGAGGGAAACCTCTGCCATCTGCAAGGGAGAACGTGAGTTGGTACCGTTGAAGATAATGTTTTCCATCTTCTCCGAGCGGAGGGTGCTGGTTTTCTGTTCACCTAATACCCAGCGGATTGCATCAACCACATTCGACTTGCCACAGCCATTAGGACCGACAATCCCGGTAATTCCCTCGTCAAAATTTATTACGATTTTATCCGCAAAACTCTTGAAACCTTTGATCTCTAATTTGGCTAACTGCATTCGCTAAAAAGTGGTTGTTCTCCTGATAAAGTTGGCAAAGATAGACGGAAATATGAATCCTCTTGAGGACTTTTTTTAGTGCTTAAAGCATAGCTTTAACAGATTTAATCTTGTCGTGGTCTACCCCATATTAGCGGGGTCAAATACAGGTTGGATGACCCAAAAATTGATACCTTTGAAAGGTTTATGGAGATAAAAATTATAATCTGGATTATCCTCGGCCTCATTTATCTCTTTGCGAGGAGAAAGAAGAAGCCAGAGACGCCTGCACCCACCCGTCGGACCGAATATTCTGAACAGGAATATGAGTCTCCGGTTCCCGACCGGCCTCAGACTTTTGAGGAGTTACTAAGGGAAATTCAAGGGGTGAAGAAGCCGGAGCCTGCTCCCAGTACATTTGATTTGCCTCCAGCTCAACTAGCCAGGGAAAAAGAGATTACCACCTACAATTACGAAGCCCCCCCTGAAAGAAGACAGCTTGAAAATACGAATTATGACTATCGGGATCATGACAAGATCTACGAAGTCTATGAAGATGCCAAAAAACTAGCCTTTTACAGACCTTCCCTGGAGGAGAGTGTAAAGCTTACCGATACCGTTGTTCGGTTTGATCAATCCAAAGGGTATAAGATGGAGGCGAAGCATAATCATGCTGCCGATTTTTTTAATGAACTGAAAGATCCGAAGAGTTTTCGAAAAGCATTCCTGTTAAGCGAGATATTGAAGTCGAAATTTTAATTTTATACTAATTCGGTGATATGCTAATTCGTTGATGATCTACACCACTGAATCAATGCATTAACGATTTGGTCAATTAAAATTTTAAGATTATCCCGGTTATTTGGCTGGAGGCACATCGCTGTTCCAGCAATCCCTGAATAATTTCCATTGATTGTTCTCTTGTTTCCACAGAACAATATATTTTCCATGATCCAGTTCTGTCCCTTTATCATCGTGCACAGACCAAGTGCCTTCTTCTCCAATTAAATCCTGATTACCCCATATATCCACGGTCTTGAGTCTGAAATCCTTAATTCCCATAACGGAAAGGGTGTGAATGAAACTCCGAATTTGTTCTTTCGGAACGGCCGGGCCTCCGGGGGCCATAATTTTAGCGTCAGCAGTATACATGTTTGAAACACCTACGGAATCGCTTTTCATGATAAATTCCATAATGGCCTTGTTGCCTTCGTCAATTCCTTTTCGTGCAGCAGTAAGGTCAAATGTATTTTTGGAATTCTGGCTGCAAGCGGATATCAGCAGGATAACCACGGACACAAGGAAAGGGGTTTGTAGCCGTAATGTTTTCATAGGTAGGGTTTTTGGTATAAACAAATCTAGGATTTAATTTTGAAAATGCAAATCGAAAACCGAGTGGTTTCATCGAATAGGCCCAGGATCAATTTGAAAATTGACCCACTTTCAAATTTTCAAATTCCTTCCAGGAAATTCATAATATCTACCTTGTCGGCATAGTCCTGGACTTCGGGAAATTGCGCTTGACCGAAAGGAACACTGTCCTTAAACCAACCTTTTGCAGACACCACTACTTGCAGTTTATCGCTGTGCATTTCAATTTTCTCCCTGACTTCCTGCTGGCTTCGGTATTTTTCAAAATATATCATAGCGATGGGGGAGATGAGACTTTTGCTTTCTTTTAATAAAATAAATTCACAATCTAAAAATGGCTCACAATTGACTAACAGGATTGATTTCTGATAGTCATAGTTGTTAGCATACTTGTGATGATTAATTACCAGTTCAAAAGCCTTCCAGCTTTCGATTAAAGGTTTAAACTCAAAATCTTCGGGCACATATAATTTTGAAACATTGCGGCAGCCAAGGCCAAAGTAACTGAATACATCCCTTCCCAGAAGTTCAAATTCCTCTTTTGGCTCTTCGCCCACGATCAAGGCGCAGGAAGCTCTGTTTTTACGGATGATATGTGGAATATTTCTGAAGTAATATTCAAAATAACGTGCAGTGTTATCACTGCCGGTCGCAATCATAGCATTAACGCCCTTCAAATTTTCTTCAAATGAGGCCCGATCTGAAAATCGTGGCTCGATTTCAATTAGCTTTTGAAATATGAATTTCAGCAGTATGGTATCCTGTGAGCTGAGTTTAGCTTTGAGTGAATGCCCGGATATCAATACACAGAGAAAATCGTGAAAACCCACCATAGGAATATTTCCTGCCATGACAACGCCTACTGTTTTCGATTCGGTCGGTTCAGGTCTGTAGGTTTGTGCCCAGGTGGTAAGTTTCCGTTTGTTCAGAATTACTCGTATGCCCATCAGTGCCATAAGGACGTTCTCTTCGGTAAACCATGGATTTTCATTCCTGGCCTTTTCAGCCAGTGCTTTGCTATCGCTCATGGAGAGATTGGTAATGGCATCTCCTAATGAGCAAAAGGCTTCGAGTCTTTCCGATAAGTTCATGGATTCTAAACTTTCAGGCCTTTGTTACTGTTTTGACAGTAATTCAAAGGGCTGTATTTTTGTATCAAAATTAGAGGAAACACTGAAAGAATGGCGATTAAGATCACAGAAGAGTGTATTAACTGCGGGGCCTGTGAACCTGAGTGTCCAAATACTGCAATTTATGAGGGGGGTCGTGAATGGACCTGGGCTGGCGGCACAAAGTTGACTGCGGTTGCCTTGGAGGATGGTTCAAAAACCGATGCCAAAGCTGTTCAAACTCCTGTTTCAAATGAATTCTATTATATAGTATCTGGGAAGTGTACGGAGTGCACCGGGTTTCACGAGGAACCTCAATGTGCGGCTGTCTGCCCTGTGGACTGCTGCGTTCCCGATCCGGACCACGTGGAATCGAAAGAGATACTTACAGCGAAAAAAGCCTATCTCCACAACGAGGAATTAGCTTGAGTTTCTGTTGGCTGCCAACACCCTTTATTTCATCTTCGATCTCTTAATCAAATAGGACTGCAACACGGAGAAATAGTCAGTGCCTGTATTGGCAGATATAAAATCAATTTTAAGCTGGTTGCATTTAAACTTGAGACTCCTGTGGAATTCTTCCTGGGAGGATGTGTAACGGCTTTTAACTTCTGAGGGATTTAGTTTTAACTTCACACCACTTTCCAGATCCACGAATTCAAAGGGTCTGTCTTCAAAATTAAAGTTAAGTTCGGTCTCATGGTCACTGACATGAAAGAGCAGCACTTCATGCTTGTTGTGCTTCAGGTGCTGTAGCGATTTAAAGACTTCTTCCTGGCTCTCCGAGCCATCGAACATGTCGCTGAAGATAATGATAAGTGACCGTTTATGGGTCTTTTCTGCTACCGCATGGAGAACTTCTGACACCTTGGTTGTCTTTTGTTGACGACCGGATTCAATTGTTTTCTCTAATAATGTAAACAGTTTATCGAGGTGTGAAGCAGTTGATTTGATGGGTGTGAACTCATCAATTTTATCAGAGAAGAGGCAAAGTCCTACGGCATCTCTTTGCTTGTGAAGCAGGTACGCGAGTGCAGAGGCTGAATAAATACTGAATCTTAGTTTAGCCAGGGTATCGGATGGATAATACATCGACGAAGAACAGTCCAACGCAATGAGACATCGCAGGTTTGTTTCTTCTTCGTATTGTTTGGTGTATAGCCGGTCGGTACGGGCAAAAACCTTCCAATCTATGTGGCGGGTGCTTTGACCTTCATTATAAAGCCGATGTTCGGCAAACTCCACGGAAAAGCCATGATAGGGCGACTTGTGAAGTCCGGTAATAAAGCCCTCTACGAGCTGTTTTGCAAGTAATTCAAGGCTCCCGGTCTGCCGGATGTCATCAAATTTTAGGGTCACAGAGTTTGGAAAGGAATGCTAATACGCTGCATTTATAGTCTTATTAAACGAAAGTTAACAGTAATTTATTGGCTTGAGTTTGCAATAATTTTTGAAACTACTATCTTCGATCAGACCTAGCCCCTAAACTAACCTAAACCAACGATTCGTGGAAGAGAATAAGAACGGCAGAGACGATATTTACTCCGAAAAAGTAAAAGCTGGTAAGCGTACCTATTTTTTTGATGTGAAGTCAACCAGGTCAAATGACTATTACCTGACCATCACAGAAAGTAAAAAGAGGTACAACAAGGATGATGAGGGGTTTACCTATGAGAAACACAAAATTTTTCTCTACAAAGAGGATTTTAATAAGTTTATGCTGGCACTCAATAATACCGTGAACCATGTGAAAAATGAATTGATGCCAGGTGTTGACTTTACCCAGTTTGATCACGCCCGCGAAGAACGTGAAGAACTTGCTGCCGAATCAAAACCGGTTACCATTGAAACAGAACTTAAGTGGGACTAAGCATTTACCTGACCTAACCTATACCTAAGCCGAAAATCCCTGCCTCGTGAAACCGGGGTGGGGTTTTTCATTTATTAACCTTCTCTGAGTTAAGAAATCATTCGGTTGTCTTTGATTAACGAGTCGGAGGTTAGCTGTCAACCCGTATATTTGCGAACTTTTTATAGTAAGGCCGGATCTATAACATCCGAATCGAACATTTAACAGCAGTATTTAATCAAAATAATCATAGTAACGGTATGGGATTAAAATGTGGGATCGTAGGACTGCCTAATGTTGGGAAGTCGACTCTTTTTAATGCACTCTCTAATAATAAGGCGGAGGCGGCTAATTTTCCGTTTTGCACGATTGAACCCAATATTGGCGTCATTTCAGTTCCTGACGAACGCCTGACTATATTGTCCAGCCTGGTCACTCCATTAAAAGTAATACCAACTTCATTTGAGTTTGTGGACATCGCCGGCCTGGTAAAGGGTGCATCAAAAGGGGAAGGGTTAGGCAATCAGTTCCTGGCCAATATCCGGGAGGTAGATGCCGTTGCCCATGTGGTGAGATGCTTTGAAAATGAAAATATTATCCATGTGGATGGCCGGATTAATCCGGTGGCGGACAAAGAAATCATCGATACCGAACTTCAATTAAAAGATCTGGAGTCGGTGGAGAAGAAGATTGCTAAAGTGGAACGGGCTGCCAAGAGTGGAGATTTAAAAGCAAAGAAGGAACTATCTGTTCTTCAGCTCTTTCAGACGGCGTTACAATCTGGCAAGAATGCTCGAACCGTTAAGACTGATGTTGAAGACCGCAAAGCCATTGAAGATATTTTACTGCTCACCGATAAGCCTGTAATTTATGTGGCCAATGTGGATGAAGCATCAGTACACACTGGAAATATATATGTCGATGCCTTGAAGAATCTCGTAAAAGATGAAGGAGCCGAAGTGGTGGTGGTCTGTGCTGCCATTGAAGCTCAAATTGCTGAACTGGAAAGTAAGGAAGACCGTGATGTTTTTCTGGCAGAATATGGCCTAAAAGAGTCCGGCCTTCACAAGCTTATTCATGCCGCTTATCACTTGCTGGACCTGATCACCTACTTCACAGCCGGTGAAAAGGAAGTCCACGCCTGGACCATTCATAAGGGCTGGAGAGCCCCGCAGGCCGCTGGTGTGATCCATACTGATTTTGAGAAAGGATTCATTCGTGCAGAGGTCATTAAAATACCTGATTATCAAAAGTATAGAACGGAGGCTTCCATTAAAGAGGCCGGTAAACTGGCAGTGGAAGGAAAGGATTATGTTGTTGAAGATGGTGATGTGATGCATTTCAGATTTAATGTTTAGTGGCAACGATATTCCTAAACTGCTTCATTTTCAGTACTTTATAAGGAAATTAAAATAATACTTTCACGGACTATTCCATAGAGCCTGATTTTTAGTACTTTAGCTTCCCGCTCAACGTATTTTTTGCGGTCATTGGTTTAGATTTTTTCCGATAGATCAAGTTTCTGTGAGAATCAGGATAGTTTTTTCGCTTAAGAATAAGGGTGCTTTTGTTCCCTTCCATCATCAATATTTACTTGCCCAAACAGTAAAGGGGCTGGTCGTTGCCGGGAAGGATCCCAAGTTTCAACAGTTCACACATTTTAATTTTTCAGGACTTAAAGGCCAGACGAAAATCAGTCGTAAAGGTCTTCACTTTTATTCCTCACGGGTCACCCTCGTATTTTCAACTTCCGACAAGGACTTTTTGGATTACTTCCTGGCGGTCTTGTTTGAACATAAAGAGATTATGATTGGCACTTTGCAGCTCACCCCTGAAATGGTGGAACATGAAGAGCCCGTCGCTGTTTCAGAGAGTGTAAAATTCCTGTGTATTTCTCCTATCGTACTATTGCCTGCTGCTTTCAATGACGAGTCGGGCAAACGGTTCATATCCCCTGAAACCGATGAGTTTTCCGATTTACTGTACGATGCAACCATTGCTCAGATGCAAAGTTCTGGAAAGTTTACGGCAGCCCAACTGGCTGATTTTTATAAATTTCAATTGGTACCTGATAAAGACTATCTCAACAGGATCCAATCTACCCATAAGAAATTTGCCCGAATTTATCCGCTGTACGATTTGGATATCAAATACGAAGTAAGGGGATATACTTTGCCCTTCACGCTATTTGCTCCTCAGACCGTACAGCAATTTGTTTATGAGCACGGTCTTGGGCAATTCTCTCACAAGGGATTTGGAATGCTGGATATGGCCAATCACAATCCGATACCCAAAGATGCGGGTATGGAATTGGTTTTCGCCTAACGGGGATTCACCGGTATCACAAAGTAGCCCAGCAACAAATCAGCATTGGGTTGAAACGCCCGGTAGTACACAAGAACTTCATATAAATTTTCAGTCTGGAAATGGTTCCCTTCCACCTGATTGCCATCCGTATCTTCGGCAACAACCCAATATTGATAATTGTAAAATCCTTGTTTGAGGAGAATGCGCTGGGTGTACATTCCCTGATTGAACACCATCTTATTTTCTTCTGTCCTTGCCCATCCATTAAATGCGCCGATCACATACACATCACCTTTTAATTGAGGGGACTTTAATGCGAAGTTTACGAAAAGGTAGTTTGCGCTGATCCAGGTTTCTTGAGGAGAGTCCCGGTTATCAACGTAAAAATTTCCGTTAAGATCTGGATACTGGGCGTAAGATTGGGACCCGCGTACACCATCCAGGTTCACCACCAGGTCATAGGGTTTATGACTTTTGTCCAATTGGTAAGTATTCTGCCCAGGATAATTCAACGACCTGAAATCCACAAACCGGTATTCATTGCCTCCCTGAAAGGTTTTGTCCATATCAAAAAAGCGAAATTCCAGTTGGTTTATATCTTCCCGAATGAAGCTTGGTTTTACGTCCTGCCTGGCGTTGTCCCATCGCTGATTCTGACGCACGGTGATGTGCAAGTTCCCTAATGGGTTAATGATTTCTGTCCGGCCATAGCCGATGGTAAAATTCAATGCCTGGTTCGTACTGCGGAGATTTCCAAGGCCGGAGATATCGTCACTTTGTCCGAGATCAAGTCTGGAATCAAAGACCATAATTCGCTTCGACAACACGAGGTCCTGCCGATTGCCATCGCGATAGACAATGACTAAGTAATTGCCGGAAATTTTTACCGGAGGAATTAAAAACTTATAATGTACATAGGAGACATGGGTGTTGATCGAAAAGGAATAGTCGTTGATGATAAATTCATTATAGTCGCGCATGATATCCAGGTCCATCAGGCTTGATTTGGTCCAGTCAAAGTTGCACTGAATGAGCTTTACATAGTAATTGTTTCGTTGCTCCTGTAAATCATCAAATTCGATGATCAGATTTTGCGTATCCATCCGGGTGGCAGCCGGAAGCATGGCATTGCCCTCGGTGGCCTGATTGGGATAGCACAGAACCGTCTTTATCTGGGGCTCATAGGTTTTATCCTGATACAGCAGGGTCTTTTGACTCCAGGCCTGCAAACGGAGGGTCAGTAAAAGTAAGAGGGTGAGACGCATATTTTATAGTCAAATATTCGCTGAAAATTGTGTTCCAACCAAATGTAAGACCGATGAATCCCGAAGGCGACAATCCCGATCACAATCATTATTATGGCAAAAACTATACCCCTTTCTGTAGGGATTTCACAAATGAAGGTTACAAAGCCAATCGAACTTGGATAAAAGGAAAAGCAAATATTTTATGGAAGCCTTTAGCCCATCCATTAAAAAGCGTATTGCGCACTATTTGGATGCTATTCTTTTCATTTCCGCACTTTTATTGATCAGTTCAATACTGGAAATCATCAGGATTTAGATTCCAGCGCATCGATTTCCAGCGCCAGTTTTTCCCACGTCGCGTTGACAGCCTGAATCTGCACTTCAATTTGATCGAGCGCTGCCTTTTGCAAAGCCAGCACATCAAATTTTGAATAAACCTCTGGCTTGGTTAGTTCCGTTTCAAGCATCGTCTTTTTAGTCTGGAGAATTTGCAGGTTATTTTCCGTCGTCAATAATTCCTTGTTAAGTTTTTTGAGCGTCTGCTCTGCACCGGGCGAGGGATTATTTTTCTGCTTCTCAGGTTTTGCCTTGGGAGATTCCAGAGTTACGAAGGCTTCTTTATTGAGTTCATTTTTTTTCCGCCAATATTCATATTCATCATAGCTGCCCGGATATTCCTTGATCTGGTGATTTTCGATATACCAGATCTTATTCGCAATCTGGCTAATAAAGAAGCGATTGTGGGACACGACGACGAATGTGCCTTGATATTGCTCCAATGCCTGAATAAGAATGTTTTCTGAAATGAAGTCGAGGTGGTTGGTTGGCTCATCCAGCAGCAGAAAATTTGCCTCTGAGATCAGGGTTTTAGCGAGCGCAACCCGCGATTTTTCTCCTCCGGAGAGTACTTTAATTTTCTTGAACTGATCCTCATCTGAAAAAAGGAAGCAGCCGAGGATTCCCCGTAGTTCTTGTTCTGTCTTTCCGCTTCCAGCTTGCTTCAACTCATCCAGGATTTCATTCTCCACGTGGAGTGCTTCCAATTGATGCTGAGCATAGAATCCCTGGATCACATTGTATCCGATGGTCCGCTCTCCATCCACGGGCTCGTTCCCTGACAAAATTCGCAGTAAGGTAGATTTACCCTTACCATTCGCTCCAATCAGTGCAATTTTGTCGCCACGTTCAATGACGGCGTTTGTATGTTTTAATATCTGCTGTGTCCCGTAAGCTTTTGATAGGTCTTTCAGGGTGACAACATGACGCCCGGAAGGCTGTTTGAATTTGAATTTGAAATTCACAGCAGCCGTGTCGTCTACCACTTCTTCGATAAGGTCCATGCGGTCCATGGCCTTGACCCTGGATTGCACCTGCCGGGCTTTGCTTGCTTTTGCTTTAAACCGTTCTATGAAGCGCTCAGCTTGTCGGATTTTTGCCTGCTGGTTGTCAAATGCATTTTGCTGGATCTCTTCCCGTTGTTCCTTTTCGCGGAGATAGTAACTATAGTTTCCTTCATAGGTCACGAGTTGCTGCTGAGTCACGTCCACAGTTTTTGTGGCTACATTGTCAATAAATTGCCGGTCGTGTGAAACGACGATCACGGCACCTTCATAGTTACGGAGGTAGTTCTCCACCCATTCAATCGAGGGCAGGTCCAGGTGGTTGGTAGGCTCATCCAGCATGAGGAGGGAGGGCTTCTCCAAAAGTAATTTGGCGAGAATAACACGCATCCGCCAGCCACCGGAAAACTCCTTCAGGGGCCGGTGCAGGTCTGAAGTTGAAAACCCGATGCCTTCCAGCACTTCTTCTGCCTTAGCCTGCATGGTATAGCCATCCAGGTGCTCAAATTTTTCCTGAAGCTTGGTAAGCTTGTCAACCAACTCATCGGAATATTCCGTTTCCAACTTATGTAGAACTTTTTCAATTTGTCGCTGGGTGTCAACGGCATCTTTAAAGGCTTCCATCGCCACGGTGACAATCGCATCTTCACTTTGAAAGGATAGAAGGTCCTGGTTAAGAAAACCGATGGTACAGTCTTTTGCCTTGCTGATGCTTCCCTCATCCAATTTCATCTCACCATCAATGAGTTTCAATAAAGTAGATTTTCCACGCCCATTTAAACCGATTAGTCCGATTTTGTCGTCAGGCTTGATAAACATTGAGGCATTCTGATACAGGGCTCTGCCGCCGATAAAATAGGATATGTTTGAAATGGAGATCATGAATTCTATTCACTAACTAAAAAAGGCCACAAAGATAATATATAAGTGGGCAAAAAAACTGATTAACGCTTCAAGGGAGTGAAGATGAT
>JAYWDP010000434.1:0-9898 GCA_043779775.1 Cyclobacteriaceae bacterium | reverse complement strand
CCAAAGTATTTGAGTTCGGCAACAAACGCATCAAAGAACACTTTGAGGATATTAATGGGTTTCTGAGAAATAAGAAGTTGGAAAACCTTCGAGAAATTGAGCGAGCTGTTTAATTAAATAATTTGAAAATTCGTTAATTTGAAAATGGTCTTTAAGTTTAGTGGGGTTGTCATTTTCAAATTGATTAATTTCCAAATTGATTATTTAATTTTTTCCTTCACCACCTCCCCCTCCTCATAATTCCTCTTCATCTTCAATTTCCCTTCTTCATCATAAAGTCTCCACGTGCCATTCCGGTTGTCATATTTAAAATGACCGGTCATTTTCTTCTTTCCGTTGAGATAGTACTCGGAATAGGAACCATTTTTAAAACCTCCCTTCAAATCGCCTTCGAAGTGTATTGTACTATCCGGAAAGTATTCCCTAAAATCATCGGCGTTAAGATTCTTAACATAGATATAGGGCAACTCCATGGGATCGGTCTCTCCCACCGGTACTTCTCCTGTATCCACTTGAATGGAATCATCCGCAGGATCCGCTTCGAAGGGATTCACTACGGCAGCCGTTGAAAAATCAACGGGCTCAATAAACTGCTCAGCGAAAGAAGTCTTGAATCCTCCTGCCTCCGGGACAAGCTGAAACCCAATTTGCTGGAAACAAACGATGAACTCCTTGTTGCGTACCATGGATTGCCGGGTAGGAGTATCGGCCAATTGTTTCAAGGTGTTGAAAAGTACAGGCGTGTTGAGATAGATAAATACCGCGCCTTCATCCTCAAACTCCTTTCTGAAGGCCCTGAAAGTCGCTGATTTGTTCAGTGTCTTTTTGTCAAGATAATCGTCGATGATACTCTCCAGGGTTTGAGGGTGGCTGCTGAAGATGACGAAGTTGTTGATGATGGTAAAATAGGGCTTATCATAACGGGAGAAAAATTTGCCCAGAATTATTTTAAACAGACCTTTCATTCCCAGGTAGTTGATTGAAAAACCACGGTGATCGACGGTCTTGAATTTCACCGGCGTCTTTTTGCGTACCATTTTCTCAATGTGGGCCAGGTCACTCTTGGCCTTCTCGATATTGTCGGCCTTCAACACCACTGCTATTTCATTGTCCAGGCCCTTTCCCGAAGACTGCAGTTCAAGCAGTGCGACCTCATCGCCAATCCAATTGACGATATTCTCCTGAATACTTATTTTGAGATAGCTCTCTACCTGATGAATGTTGTCCTTATAGCTTTTGTATTCTGAAATGTCTTGCTTCAAATTATTTTCAAAATTCCCAAAAAAATCCTTGAATGAGCTAAATCCAAGCCCTACGCAGAAAGCAGTGCGTTGGGGAGCAATCTCCAAAAACTCGGTAGGACCCTTCCCGGAAATGGCTAAAGTCTTCACGTATGATTCAATGGAGTCATTCACATACGTATGACCGGCTGCTTTGATGATCTCTTGATCGAGGGTCATGTTAAGACTGGTGGCCTTTAATATTTGTGAGAGACGATTGACAAATTCATTCGAGCCATCCGAAAAGCAGTGCATAAACTTCGGCAACATGCGGTAATTAAGATAGAGTTGCAGGAATCCGGTATTTTCTAATTCACTGGTAACTTCATTGAATGTTCCTTGCGCCAGCAAGTTGTAACCCTTAGGAGAATCCAGGGATGCGGTAATGATCTTCTTGTTGAAAGAGAGGACCAGGAATGTCCCGGGCGTACTTAGGTAGATGCTGCTTTTATCGGAAGCATTATACAGTGTAATCAGATCTTCATCTCCATACTTTTCCTTGTGTATAGTATAACCCTCTGCGGTAAATGATGTCAGATATTCTTTGGTGAATTTTATCCCGGACACTCCTTCCAGATCAATAAGAAAAAGAAAGTCGTAGGCCTTCGGGCCCGTCATATGTACCGAAGTGGTCAACTGCCTTGAGCCAATCAGATCAAAAAGCAGGTCATTTTCTCTGATCGTTGAATCCAGGCTGTTGACGGAAGTGGTAAGAGAAGCGAAGTAGGCATTATTTTGCAAGTGGATCCAAGCCCTGGAGCTCGCAATCTCTTTCCAACTGGCAATGGGGTCTTTGGTGATGAGACAATAAATGGCGTCGGCAGGAACGAGGCTAAGGGCATCGGAAGAGATGCCTTCCGCGAGATACCATTTATAAGCAACCCATCCGCCACCACCAAGAATTCCCAATACAATAATCCAAGTAAATAGTTTACGCATTTTTATTGAGAAAGTTGAATCATAATGTAGCCACTAACACCATGAAATCACAAAGAAGGCACTACGAATTCAAAGGTAAAACTTCTAATTACAAAGTTTCAATGTATCCTTTGTGGCTTGGTGGCTAAAAATCAATGTTTAATTTTCGTAGCAGCCTCCTCATCCAAAAACCAATACAATTCTCCTTTGTCAGGATGAACAAGTTGAGCGGGATATTCTTCAATGTTCTCAGGACGAAGTTCAAGCACTCGGTGAACAGCCTCTGCTTTCGCTGAACCGTAAACAAGAAAGGCAACAGTATGAGCCGCATTGATCAGCGGAGCCGTAAATGTGATCCGGTACATTTTTACTTCTTCAACGAATGTTTCTTTTATCCACTTATTTTTTTCATGCAAGACTTCGGTATGTGGAAATAATGATACCGTATGGGAATTATCGCCCAGTCCCAGTAAAATGAAATCAAATTTGCAAGGCCCCTTGAAATGCAGGCGAATCTTCCTTTCATAGTCTTGTGCCGATTCAGCGGGAGATTTGGTGGTGTCAATGGCAAAGACATGGTCATCCGCAATGTTGAGTGGGTCAAGCAATGTTTTTTTTGCCATGAGGAAATTGCTGTCCGGATGATTTGCTGGAACATATCGCTCATCCCCAAAGAAGAAATAGACATGCGCCCATTCAATCTTGTTTCGGAATGCTTCCGAAGCCAGAAGCTCGTAAAGTTTTTTAGGCGAACTTCCTCCGGACAGCACGAAATTGAATTTCCCTGAATGGGCAATAGAGGTCCGTGCCTTCTCAACCAGGAAGTCAGCCAGCGCCAGGAGTAAAGTTTCCGGAGTTTTTGAAATCCTGAGCAAAGCTATTTTTTATTTTTTAACGGGAGGGTAAACCAGTGAAAGCCATCCTTGGCAATCAATGCTTCGGATACTTCAGGACCCCAGGAATCAGCAGCATAGTTGGGGAAGTTGATGCTTTTCTTGGCCGTCCAGGCATTCAGAATCGGCATCAAAAGATCCCACGCAGCTTCAACCTGATCGCCCCTCATGAAAAGTGTCTGGTCGCCCAGCATGGTGTCCAGTAGCAGGGTCTCATACGCTTCGGGTGATTCTCCTTTGTAGGTTCCGCTATAATCAAAGATAAGATCTACCGGATTGAGGATCATATCAAGACCGGGACGCTTGGCCTGTACCTGCAGACGAATGCTCATCTCAGGCTGTATGCTGATGATCAGTCGGTTTTGTTGCCAGCCTTCCACGGTTTCAGTCGGGAAAATCATGTGCGGTACATCCTTAAACTGGATACTGATCATAGATGATGCTTGTGGCATTCTTTTGCCGGTTCTCAGATAAAAAGGTACCCCATGCCATCGCCAGTTGTCGATAAAGAATTTAATAGCCGCAAAAGTTTCTGTGTTGGAATCGGGATTGACACCTTCCTCTTCGCGATAACCCGGAACTTCTTTTCCTTGATTCCAGCCTTTGCCATATTGCCCGCGGACCGCATTCTTCTGAATATCCCCGGCAGCGAACCGTCGCATCGCATGCAACACATCTACCTTCCGGTTTCGTACTTCATCAGCCTGAAAACTCACAGGAGGCTCCATGGCAATGAGACAAAGCAATTGCAAAATGTGATTCTGAACCATGTCGCGAAGGGCGCCTGCATCATCATAATATCCCCCCCGGTCACCCACACCCAATTGTTCTGATACAGATATTTGTACATGATCGATATAATTCCTGTTCCAAAGAGGTTCCAAAATTGAATTCGCAAAACGAAAGGCTAGAATATTCTGAACGGTTTCCTTTCCCAGGTAATGATCGATGCGATAGATCTGTTTTTCTGAAAAAATATTGTTGAGTAATTTATTCAGCGCTTTGCCGGATTCAAGATCCCGACCAAAAGGTTTTTCAATTACCACCCTTGATTTCTCCGGATTGGCTGCCAGCTTATGTTTAGCCAGGTTCTCTGCAATGGCCGTGAAGAATCGGGGTGCTACGGCCAGATAATAAATGACCCAAGGCTCTGCTTTCCAATCGTTCCCTAATTTCTTAATCCTTTCAGCTTGCTCCAGGTAGGTTTTATCTTCCGCTATGTCGGATACCTGAAAATGCACACGGGATGAAAACAATTTCCATTTTTCAGCATCAGCCTTTCCACTGCGTGAGAATATGTTGATGTCTTCGAGCAACATCTTTCGAAAATCATCATCCGTTTGTTGGGTGCGTCCCATGCCGATAACGGCAAAATTGGAGGGCATCCACCCATCGATAAACAAATTAAACAAGGCAGGAACGAGCTTGCGGGAGGTAAGATCTCCGGTACCTCCAAAAATAAAAAAGATGGTGGGCTGAGATTCAACAGGACTTTTAACTGAATTCATTTTAATATTAATTTATTAGCCACCAAGGCCTAAGACACAAAGTAATTATTGTGAATTCTTAGTGCCCTGGTAGCTTAGTGGCAAAAATTCCAGGATTCATTTTGTTAATTTATTTACCGGCCCACTGTGTATGGAAGACACCTTCCTTGCCAATGAGTTCATAGGTATGCGCACCAAAATAATCCCGTTGTGCCTGGATAAGATTGGAAGGCATTCGTTCACTTCGGAAGCTGTCAAAATAGCTTATGGCCGCTGTGTGGGCAGGCATAGCTATACCGCTTTGAATGGCAGTAGATAATACTGATCGAGTGCCGTGGATGAGGCTTCCGACTTTTTTCTGCACACCGGAATCCAACAGCAAATGCGGCAAATTTCCGTCCGTTTTAAACGCCTGGTAAATATCCTCCAGGAATGCGGACCGGATGATGCAGCCGCCGCGCCAAATCAAGGCAATCCGATCCATCTTCAGATCGTAATGGTATTCTTTGGAGGCTTGTGAAAGCAAATGCATTCCCTGTGAATAGGATATGATCGTTGAGAAATAAAGTGCTGCTTCCAGTGAAGAGATAAATTCTTCAGGGTTATTTTTGAATTTCACATCCCCTCTTGAATAAAGCGAGGCAGCCTTAACCCGCATCGCTTTGTATTTTGAAAGATCGCGCATGGTTACTGCTGAGTCGATCACAGAAAGTGGTGTCTGCAGGTCCATGGCCACTTGCGACGTCCATTTTCCTGTCCCTTTGGACTTAGCCTCATCCTTAATATCATTCAGCAAAAGATGATCAGCTCCTTTTTCCTTAAATCCGAGAATGTCACGCGTTGTATCCATCAGAAATGATTGCAGTCTTCCATGGCTCCAGGTTTCAAAAACAGCGTGTATTCTTTCATCTGAAAGGGCCAACCCTTTTTTCATGATCTCATAGGTCTCCGTAATCAATTGCATGATACCATACTCAATTCCGTTATGTACCATCTTGACAAAATGTCCGGAAGCGCCGGGTCCGATATAGGTTACACACGGTTCTCCGTTGACTTTGGCAGCTACCGCCTCAAAGATGGATTGAACGACTTTATACGCTTCGGGATCCCCGCCGGGCATCATGCTGGGGCCTTTTCGCGCACCTTCCTCACCTCCTGAAATTCCCATTCCAAAAAAATGGAGTTCCTTCTTCTTTAATTCCGCTACCCGACGGTTGGTGTCAGTGAAGTGAGAGTTTCCGCCATCGATGATGAGGTCCCCGGAGTCTAGCAAGGGAGCAAGTTCTTCAATTACATTGTCCACTATCTTGCCGGCAGGCACCAGCATCATGATGGCCCGAGGTTTTTGTAAGCTGTCGATGAATTCTGTCATTGAACTGAAACCTTTCACGTTGGTCTTTCCGGATTCGGAAAGAAGTCCTGCCTTTTTTTCATCCTTGTCAAGACCGGCAACTTTAAATCCATGATCCGCCATATTTAATAACAAATTGCGCCCCATGGTTCCCAGGCCAATCATTCCAAAAACATAATTATCACCATTCATTTCTTTAGGTTTATGATTTACTGTTTCAATTCATTTCCCTTCTAAAGCCTTCACCTTGTCCAGTCTTCTGCGATGCCTTTCCGCTCCAATGTAACGAGCATTCAAAAAGGCGGCAATTAATTCTTCAGCGAGTTTGATGCCCACTACCCTTCCCCCAAGACAAAGTAAATTCATATCGTCGTCCTCAACGCCCTGGTGGGCGGAAAAGCCATCGTGAATTAAGGCCGCCCTCACCGCATTAATTTTATTGGCCGCAATGGAAGCTCCCACGCCACTTCCGCAAACTGCTATGCCCCGTTCAATTTCGGAGGTGGCAACGGCTCGTGCCAGAGGCACCACGAAATCTGGAAAATCATCAGCACCATCCATTTGATAAGCTCCAAAGTCTTTCACTTCGTACCCCAGCGAAATAAGCCAGGTCCGGATTTCTTCTTTTAGGGCAAAGCCGCCATGGTCTGCTGCAATTCCAATTTTCATTAATTACTGTATGGGGAAAGCAAGTTAGTCACACCTTGGGCCTATTTCAAACTTTAAATGAGGCCTAAGAAGAATGTTTTTTCAAGAATGACAACTATTCAGATCCTGTGTGCATTGATTTTTGTTTTCAAATACATTTCCAGGTGTGATTACTTTTCGGTTGAAACAGATGAAAAAGTAAAGTTGATCCAGCAAAAATCGAAGGGGCTTGAACTTGAAAAGCCATGTTACTACAGCCCAACGGTATCCAATGATGCGAAGCAGACTGTCGTTGCCGTACGTTATTGCATGAGACAGCTTGGGATACTTCCAAATGATTGGAAGGTTACAAAAAAAGCCCCGATATCATCGGGGCTTGTGATAGTCACCTGAGACTAGAATATTATCCAAGATATGCCTTAAGCGTTTTGCTTCGTGAACTGTGACGTAACCTCCGGGTAGCTTTTTCCTTTATCTGACGAACGCGTTCGCGGGTCAGATTGAATTTCTCACCAATTTCTTCCAGGGTCATGGCATGCTCACCGTTGAGGCCAAAGTAAAAGGCAATCACATCGGATTCACGCTGTGTTAACGTAGAAAGTGAACGCTGTACTTCCCTGCGGAGAGAATCTATCATCAGACCTGAATCGGGTGTTTCCTCCGAATCATTTTCCAATACATCCAGCAATCCGTTCTCTTCTCCCTGCACGAAGGGAGCATCCACAGATACGTGCCGACCTGACAACTTCAAGGTGTCAATTACTTCTTCGGTTGTAACTTCCAATACGACCGCAAGTTCTTCAGGTGAAGGTTCGCGCTGAAATTTCTGCTCCAGTTCGGAGAATGTCTTTGTGATCTTATTAAGTGATCCTACGCGGTTTAAAGGAAGCCGTACGATTCGTGATTGTTCTGCAAGGGCCTGCATGATGGCCTGACGGATCCACCACACTGCATAGGAAATAAACTTAAATCCACGGGTTTCATCAAATCGCTTGGCAGCTTTTATCAAGCCTACATTTCCTTCATTAATAAGGTCGCCCAGGGTGAGGCCATTATTTTGATACTGTTTCGCTACTGATACCACAAAGCGCAAGTTTGCTTTGGTCAGCTTTTCCAACGCCATCTGATCTCCTTCACGAATGCGTATAGCTAATTTTACTTCTTCATCAGAAGTAATTAAGTCCACTTTTCCAATTTCTTGCAAATACTTATCAAGGGATTGACTCTCCCGGTTGGTAATCTGCTTACTTATTTTTAGTTGTCTCATTAGCTTTCAAACAGGTGATGGGGAAAATAGTTCAAATTGAGGGCATTTCCCCGGAATGCACGCGCAAAGGTAGTCAAAATTGAGGGGAAAACGCACTTTTAGTTTCATTTTACGGCTCTTCATGTGGATTGGTTGTTGGTACCCAAGGTTTAACTAAGAATTGGCTTTATTTAAATTGTCATAACTAATTGATATAGTGCATATAAATCTCTGCCTCAAGGCCTTTTAATTTAATTCTAATTGAAATTGAGTTGAAAATATCTCCGCTTAAATACGGATTGCTCCAGCCCCGAACCCCCTCCTTTCCAGCCTATATTTATTAATCGGTTGCATTATCCAAATAGTGATTAATACCAGAAAAAACGGCTTTTACTAATAATATCTTTGCAATCGGTTGCATCATATATCTTATTCTATAATCTTAGTGAGCGTTCCGACAATTCGACCGTGGTTTTAAATGATTCTATTACCCCGATTAAATCCATTTACAAAACAAACTAAACCCAGTTGCCCATGAAAAAACAGATTCTACCAATGATTCATATCCTGAAAATACGCCCTCGATTTCCAGGTAGTGTACTTGTACCGATGCTGTTACTTTTGACTTCCACAGCCTTTGCTCAAGTTACTGTAAAGGGCAAAGTAAGTGATGAATCGCTCGTTGGCAACTGATGTTGGAACGATTGACGCGTTTATTTTGACAGTTGTTAAATGAAAATTTCTCGTTCATGAAGCCTGGTAGAGTAATTTACAAGTAAGAATAATGCCTCTTACATATAATGTATTGTCATCATTGAAGTAATGGTCCTAACTTAGATGAGCAATTGAAAATGATTGATACGTTGAACACAATCCTTAACATAAAGACGCAGCAAGCCTGTAAGTGGCTCCTTGTGCTAATAGTTTTTCTGGATATCATTAAGCTTAACGCCCAGGGCCAGTATGTTTTCTCGCAAAAGGAAAAGAATAATTTCAGTTTATTTTCTTCAGGAAAGGCGACGCCTTTGTACACAAGCAATATTGATTATCCAGGTGTGATCAGAGCTCTGGGAGATTTGCAATCTGACCTCAGCCGCGTGACCGATGTCAAACCTGAATTGTTCATAGAAAAGGAACCCGCTGATGCTGAACTCGTGATCGCAGGAACAATCGGCAGAAACAAATGGATAGATCAGCTTATTCAAAATAAAAAACTCAATGCAAATAAAGTAACCGGTAGATGGGAGACTTATGTAATTCAGGTTATTGAAAACCCATTCCCAAAAGTCAAACGCGCCCTTATCATTGCCCGCAGCGATAAAAGAGGAACGATCTATGGAATCTACGACATCTCAAAACAAATCGGTGTATCCCCCTGGTATTGGTGGGCCGATGTTCCTCCGAAAAAAAGTAAAAACCTGTTCGTAACTCCGGGCCCTCATACGCTGGGAGAGCCTCTGGTAAAATACCGTGGAATCTTTATCAATGATGAAGCCCCTGCCCTGTCCGGCTGGCGGAAAAATTCCCCAACACACCTGACAAACCTCAGGGATTCAACCATCTTTTTTATGGGAAGGTATTCGAACTAATTCTTCGCATGAAAGGCAACTACCTATGGCCGGCCATGTGGGGCCGCGCATTTTATGACGACGATCCTGCCAATCCCAAACTGGCCGATGATTATGGTATCGTCATGGGCACGTCACACCATGAGCCCATGATGAGAGCCCACGTGGAATGGGAAAGATATGGTTCCGGTGAATGGAACTATGAATCAAACCCTGTAAAACTTCAGGAATTCTGGACGAAGGGCATCGAGCGAATGGGTGCGAATGAAAGCATCGTCTCTTTGGCCATGCGTGGAGATGGCGACATGGCAATGAGTGCGGGCACCAACATTGCTTTGTTGGAGAAGATTGTAAAAGATCAGCGTGATATTATCGCGAAAGTCACTGGAAAAGATGTAAAAAGTACGCCGCAGTTGTGGGCATTGTATAAAGAGGTTCAGGATTATTATGATAATGGCATGCGTGTTCCTGATGACGTGACCCTCCTACTGTGTGATGACAACTGGG
>JAYWDP010000433.1:0-3517 GCA_043779775.1 Cyclobacteriaceae bacterium | reverse complement strand
GCCCCAGGGCGTCGAGAATCACAAAAAATTTCCCCCTGTTCTTTCCCGATACAAAGCCTTTCAGGCCCTTCAGCGGTCCGTCGAGAACCACAACTTCTTCTCCCAATTCGACTGAATCGACTGAAAAAGTTTCGATAAGAAGTCCTGTTTCAATAAATCGTACAATGACCTCGTATTCGCGGGGGTGTAGAACTGCAGGTTTACCGTTATGTCTGATGGTCCATGCAACACCTGGTATCTGAAGAACAGATTCAATCTGATGCTCGGGGACAGCAACAAAAATGTAGGAGTTGAACAACGGAATCTCCACCTTTTTCTTCCGGTCACTCCACTGTCGCATGACAGTTTGCATGGGAAGGAATACATCGAAGCCGCGTTTATGCAACAAGTCACGTACCTTTTTTTCCTGGCGGCTCTTTGTGTAGAAGACAAGCCAAGGACTTTTTTTGATAGTCAATTAGTTGTGATTAATCAGCGTTGAAATTAGGAGGAACTGTTCAAAGTTCAAAGTTCAAAGTTCAAAGTTCAAGGTTCAAGGTTGGGTGAACCGTATGGCATGTCGGGCTCATGAAACTTATCGCCTCTCAGATCGGAATGCTTAAGATATTCAATCAAACGCATTATCATTTTACTGGACGCTATAAGCTCAGTAGTTAAGTCTTCAAACTCCTTTATTGTAATATAATTGCGGTCAAGCATTCGGCATAACTGAGACCGTGTTTCGCCTGCGGAACCCTTAGCGATGAATAAGAATTGAATGAATTCCTTATTGCCTCCTCTCTCAAAGCCTTCAGCGATATTATCCATTACAGAACCAATCGACCGATTAGTCTGATCTTTTAAAGCAAAATCATGCTTCGCATCCGCTCTTAGAAAAACCTGGAAAATTTCATCTGCAAGTTTTCTTGCCTTCTTCCAGGCCTCTATATCATCGAATGTTTTAATCGTTGCCATAAATTTAGTTCAAAGTTTAAAGTTCAAAGTTGGGAAAACATTGAACCTTGAACTTTGAACCTTGAACTTTGAACCATACTGGTTTATATTTAGTAAAATTATTGAAATGCCATGGTTATAAGAATCCTGAAAACCTGACGTTTCTTAAATTATTATGCTGTTGGTGAATTTACTCAAACCAGGAGCTCGAAACCTTGAACTTTGAACAGTCTTTAACTTTGAACCTTTAACTTTGAACCTTGAACTTTGAACCTTGAACCTTGAACTTTGAACCTTGAACTTTGAACCTTGAACCTTGAACCTTGAACCTTGAACTATAAACTCCTATGAAAATCCTGAAAGTCAGTCTTTCATTCATCCTTACCCTTGCATTAATATATACTCTGAATCGCGGCTGGAACTTCGGCGCTCCGATCCCTCCCCTCGGCAAATTCCTCGACCCCTTCCACGGCTTCTGGCAGAATGCTGAGACCGGCAAGCGGACAAGCAGGACACTATCCATGACGGGACTCACAGATCAGGTAACCGTGGTCTACGACAGCGTCGGCATACCCCACATCTTCGCCAAGAATGATGACGACCTCTACCAAACACAAGGCTATGTCACGGCAGTGGACAGACTCTGGCAGATGGAATTCCAGACTCATGCTGCAGCTGGAAGGATTTCGGAAATACTGGGACCTGTCGCGCTCGACTTCGACCGGAGACAGCGAAGGCTGGGAATGGTTTACGGTGCACAGAATGTTGTGGACCATATGGAGTCAATCCCGGTCAGCCATACCACCGTAGAGCATTATAGCATTGGGATCAATGAGTACATCAAATCCCTCGACTACGAAGACCTTCCGCTTGAATACAAACTTCTCGACTACCGGCCCGAACCCTGGACCCACATCAAGTGCGCCCTCTTCTTCATGAACATGGCGCAGACGCTCAACGCCAGCGAAAAGGATTTCGAAATGACCAACGCGCTGAAACTCTTCGGCAAACCCATGCTGGATATCCTCTACCCCGACCAGGAGGCAGGCGGCGACCCTATCGTGGATAATGCAGGTAAATGGAATTTCAAACCGATCGCGCTGGATACCGTAACCTTGGCGCTGCCGAAAGAATTGATTTCACTCATACCATTTGAGAAGACTCCTACCGATGTGGGCAGCAACAACTGGGCGGTGAGCGGTTCGAAGACAGCCAGTGGCTCACCAATCCTTTGCAACGACCCGCACCTCACACTGAGTCTGCCTTCGATCTGGTACATCATCCACCTCAATGCGCCAGGTGTCAATGCCATGGGGGCGTCACTGCCCGGTTCGCCAATGGTGATCAGCGGCTTTAATGACTCCATCGCGTGGGGTATGACCAATGCCCAACGCGACCTCGTCGACTGGTACCGGATCCAGTTTAAGGACCATACGAAAAAAGAATACCTCAGCGACGGCCAGTGGAAACCGGCCAGAAAGGTCATTGAGAAATTCATGCAGAAAGGCAAAGACCCCTTCTACGATACCGTTACCTACACACACCACGGACCGATTGTCTATGATGAAAGCTTCCACCAGGAAAGCGAAAAGGCACTGTACGCTTATCGCTGGGTAGCACATGATCCCTCGGAAGAAGTCATTGCATTTTACAAACTCAACCGCTCAAAGAACCACGCTGACTACATGGAAGCGCTCAACCATTATTCCAGTCCGGCACAAAACATGGTCTTCGCCTCTGTCAGCGGCGACATCGCTATGCGCATCCAGGGAAAATTTCCCGTGAGGAGAAAAGAGGAAGGAAAGTTCGTTCTCGACGGTAGCAAGACCTCGGACGAATGGCAGGCCTTCATCCCCAACGAACAAAATGTGATGTACAAAAATCCGGAGCGCGGGTTTGTCAGCTCCGCAAACCAGTACCATGCTGATTTCACATATCCCTATTATATCGGAGCATCGTCTTACGAAGCCTACCGAAATCGTACGATTAACAAGGTCCTCGGTGAACTTAAGAACATCACACCACAGGATCTCATGAACCTTCAGAACAACAACTTCAACCTGAAGGCGGCCGAGAGTGTGCCGGTCTTTATGAGCCACCTTGATCCGTCAACCTTCAATGAGGCTGAGAAGAAGGCTTACGATATTCTCAAGGGCTGGGATTTCTATCACAACGTGGACTCGGAAGGCGCCTCTTACTACGAAGCGTGGTGGAACAATCTCTTCCCATTGATCTGGGATGAGATGGATAGTGCACATGTAGCGATGCAGGACCCAACAGCCTTTACCACCATCAGCCTGATCAAGAATCAACCAGGATTCTCCTTCTTTGATTTGGTAGGTACCCCCGAAAAAGAAACAGCCACCGAATTGCTTCGCCTGTCTTTCTCAAAAGGTGTAGCCGACATTGAAGCATGGAAAACCAAAAACAGCAAGGACCCGTCATGGGGACTCTACAAAGATGGTTTCATCAGTCACCTCACCCGTCAGGAAGCTCTGAGCTATCATATTATTCATGGCGGTGGGCGGTCCATCGTAAACGCCCATACACGCACGCACGGTCCTTCGTGGCGTATGGTCGTGAG
>JAYWDP010000432.1:0-9922 GCA_043779775.1 Cyclobacteriaceae bacterium | reverse complement strand
GAACTTCCGTCCCTTTGCCAATGGATTTGCGGCCATTGGCATACCAGCCACGGGCAAAATAAACCCTGCCGATAGCGCCCGAATGCAATTGGCTCATCATGGTTTTTACATTGCTGAAAGTCCTTCGCTGGCTACCCATTTGTACTTTCAGATTGTATTTTAATGATGCGGCAACCAGCATCTCTCCTTCTTTGGGATTATGACTGCAGGGCTTCTCAACATACACATGCTTACCTGCTTGTAGTGCCATGATGGCTGCGGGTGCATGCCAGTGATCAGGGGCAGCAATGGCTAATCCATCAAAATCTTTTTCCAGTAAAAGCCTTCTGATATCATCAATTCCTTTGGGTTTCTTACCGGTGATCTTTTCAATTTCCGCGATTGTTTTTTGTAATACGTCTTTATCCGGATCACATATGTAGGCAATTTCCACATTGGGAAGTCGGGCAAAGGATTTTGCTAAAAAAAGACCGCGGCTGTTGGTACCCATGATTGCCAGTACCACCTTTTCATTGGGAGTCCCACCAAAAAAACTATTGGCAGAGGATAATGCCGGTGAAAGTAAAACACTGGTGCCCGCCAGCGACGCATTCCGGATAAACTTTCGTCTGTTAAGCGACTCAATCATAGTTATTATTTTTAGATTAACTAATCATTCTCAAATAAAGACTCAGCAAATAGTTATTCACCAGTTACATTCACAATTAATACTATTCTAACATCGTTTACAACTTCTTCAGGTATGCAAGACTTTGAGGCACCTGAAATTTTACATCTGAACTTTCATCTTCAATGTAGTAGTATTGAATTGCTGACTTTTGTGCAGCCTTCAA
The DNA here is from genome assembly GCA_043779775.1 of Cyclobacteriaceae bacterium. Lineage (GTDB taxonomy): Bacteria > Bacteroidota > Bacteroidia > Cytophagales > Cyclobacteriaceae > ELB16-189. The sequence goes on along the minus strand of JAYWDP010000432.1, from coordinate 9,089 downwards.
CACCGCCGGTAGGTTCATTTGCCCAGTACCAAGGGCTACATCATTTTCAACCGGTGTGCTCCCTGAGAAGTCGCCGACCACTCCTTTTTTCAAATCCTTCACGTGCATCAGCTTAAAGCGTTTGCCGTATTTTCCCAATAACTCCACTGGATCTTTGCCTGGGTGAACGACCCAGAGAATATCGATTTCAAAGCTTACATAAGCAGGGTCTGTTTGCTCAACCATGTAATCGAAAAGAGTACCATTATTGTAGGGAATAAATTCATAGCCATGATTGTGATAGCAAAATGAAAGATTAAATTCTTCTTTAAGTACTTTACCAACAAGGTTGAAATCAGCCACTGCTTTTTTCGCTATCTTCAGGTCAAACGATTTTCCGTCACGGGGTATGGATGCCACCCGTACATACGATGCACCCAGGACTTTTGCATTGTTGCCGACCTCTGCTGTCTTATTCATCAAATCATTATAGCTCACACCCAATGACGTGCACCTCATTCCTCTTTCATCAAGAAACTTCCTGATCTCGCCTGATGTTTTTCCAAATAAGTTGGAGAACTCCACATTGGTAATTCCCATGCCCTTAATAGTGTCCAGGGTAGCAGCCACATCCTTCTGAAAACTGTTACGAAAAGTGTATGAAACAACGCCTGGCGTTTGCTTTAAAGTCTTACCAAAACGTTGGGCGCTCGCATTAAAAAAGATAATCAGATGAAGAAATATTAATAAGGTTTGAATTTGTTTCATATCGATGTTTTTAGAAATTAACCTGATAACAAATTTACAGGTAAGTTATTTCAGGAAATAAAGATAATACATTGCAGCTATCCCCCACATAACAATTGAGAATGTAGCATCAGGGCCGGTAAGACCAATATTGAATCAGGCTGCTGATAGTTTAATTCCGAAGCTTGCGATAGAAATAGATAAGAACAATTGACTCAAGAATGATCATGATGATTAGCGTGACTGCTTTACCGGTGGCTTCTTCGACCAACTCAAACGCAACAGGAGTTTCATTCCCTTTACTGCACCACTCCGCCACCTTGATAACCTCGGGTTGATAGCCCAACAAGTTGATCCGGATCCAGGTCTGTGGGACAGGATCGGATTGGTTAAGAAGAGATAAGACAAGAAGAAAAAACACGGAAGAGTTCATTCACATGAAAAATAATACTTTTGGAGGAATCTGTCCCTAATGGTCAAATTACACAGGATTTAATAGGACCGGTATTGCAAAGAAGGCTTCTGGAAGGTTATTTTGCACATGAATTGATTTTTTTATTTACCGGAAATATGTCGAAAAGTAAGAATACCGTGAAGGGTCCCGATGTAGTATTGATTGGGGCCGGTATTATGAGCGCAACCCTGGGGATGCTGCTGAAAGAATTGCACCCCGACATCACCATTGAAATTTTTGAACGGTTGGACAAGGCGGGTTGTGAGAGCTCTGATGCCTGGAATAATGCCGGGACGGGTCATTCCGCCTTTTGTGAATTGAACTATACCCCCTCCGGTCCCAACGGGTCCATTGATATTCTGAAGGCTGTAAAAATTGCAGAGTCCTTTGAGATATCCAAGGAGTTTTGGTCTTATTTGTTAGAACATAAATATTTGCCCAAGGCCGCAGATTTTATTACACCTGTTCCCCACATGAGTATGGTATGGGGTGATGCCAATGTTGCCTACTTAAAAAAGCGATTTGGTTTACTTCAGCAGAGTCCGCTTTTTAAAGGCATGGAATATTCCGAAGACTGGGAGAAACTAACTGAGTGGTTTCCGGTAGTCATGAGGGGACGAAAGAAAAATCAGAAAGTGGCTGCCACAAGGATGGAAATCGGAACGGACGTAAACTTTGGGGCCCTCACCCGGAGTATATTCAACCATCTCAAAAGTCAGACGGGGGTTAGAATTCATTTTAGTCATGAAGTACTCGATTTGTCTCAGGAAAAGGATACCACCTGGGTCGTCAAAGTGGAGAACCTTGAGACAAAGGAAAAGGCCAGTGTCCAGGCAAAATTTGTTTTCATAGGAGCCGGTGGCGCTTCTTTGTTTTTACTGGATAAGGCGGATATAAGAGAGGGAAAAGGATATGGTGGATTTCCGGTGGGCGGTCAATGGTTAAAATGTGTTAACCAGGAGTTGATTGAAAAACACTGGGCCAAGGTATATGGAAAAGCGTCGGTAGGCTCTCCTCCTATGTCAGTACCTCATGTTGACACCCGCATCATCGAAGGAAAGAGAGAACTGCTCTTCGGACCATTCGCTTGCTTCTCGACCAAGTTTTTGAAAAATGGATCGTACATGGATCTGCCGAAGTCGATTCAAATCGACAATATTGCTCCCATGGTATTTGCAGGCCTCAATAATATTCCTCTTACAAAATATCTTATTCAGCAAGTACGACAGACGCCGGAAGATCGGTTGGCGGCGCTGAGAGAATATGTTCCCTACGCGAAGATGGAAGATTGGGAACTTCAGGACGCCGGTCAACGGGTTCAAGTGATTAAGAAAGATGATGATGAAGGTGGTGTGCTTGAATTCGGAACAGAAGTGATTATCGCGGAAGATGGAACAGTCGCAGCGTTGTTAGGAGCCTCTCCGGGTGCCTCAACGGCCGTGGGAATTATGTTGAGTTTACTTCCCAAATGTTTCATAGAAATTTCCAAGACAGATACCTGGAAACGCAAAATGAAGGAGATGGTCCCATCCTACCGTCGCTTCATGCGCGACAGTGAAGACCTCGTAAAAGAAAGCCGTACACGCACGAGTGAAGTGTTAGGGCTTAATCGCATTCTTTCAAAATAGATTTTAGAATTCAAAACTTTCACGCCTGCCTGCGCGTAGCCGCTTCGGGTGCCTAAGCTAAAGCTTCGGTGTCAGTGTGCGAAGGCAGGCAAAGACCGCAAAATAAAGTCGCAAAGAAATTGCAAAGTCATGTATTTAAGTTTGCGCACTTTGCGGTTTTCTTAGCGCCCTCTTTGCGTGAAATGTATTCAACATTTAGCATTTAACACTTAACTTTAAATAGCTCACACTTCTACATCTTCTATAGCCCTGACAGGGATGGCAAAGCCACCACGTAATTCCACGAAATCACCTCCCAGTTCGATGAAGTTGGATAATACTTTTACCCGGCTGCCATTTTCCAATTTGACAATAATGCCAATCTCATCGTGGTCCTGATAAGTTTGTGCAGTTGCTGCACGCAAATTATGATTTCGTGAAATTCGGTCAGATTCTGTTTCAAGGACATCCTTCTTCCCAAAATGTAATTTGGATAATTCTTCAGGAGTCATGATGGCAGGTGCTTTATGAATATAATTCAAAGAGGCCACCCTACTCTTAAACCATTCATCAGCACCTTCGGTCCAGCGATAATGGCTTTGAATATACTTAACCGTATCTTTTTCTATTTCGGTGTAAATTCCTCCATCATGGACCGCAGCGAAAAGCTGTTCAGCGTCTTTGACTGAAATCCTGCCATCACCCTTTCCTTGAACCGCTTTATCTGCAAGTTCCAGCAACCCACCGTCAAGCTTTTTGCCTTCGATTATTTTATAATAGCTCATATTATATGAGATAACAAAATCTACATCCGGTCACCAATATTTCCCTTCATTTCTTCCTGATTCATGAAAGGCTGGTTTCTGAGACGCTTACCGGTTGCTTTAAAGAGCGCATTGGCCACAGCACCTCCTGTAGGTGGAAGGGCGGGCTCTCCTAGTCCGGTAGGATCAATCCCATTGTCAACAAAATGAACATCGATTTCGGGTACCTCTTTCAAACGGATAAGGCGAAAAGAATTAAAATTCTTCTGTTCAGCCGCGCCGTCTTTGAAAGTTATATTCCCATACATCGCATGGCCCATGCCATCCACGATGCCTCCCCGTATTTGCTGATGAGCGCCGCTCAAATTAATCACGATACCACAGTCCGCCGCGGCATAGATTTTCTTCACGACGGGTTTTCCTTTGGTCATCTCCACTTCTGCGACTTGGGCAACATAGGACCGGTGTGAAAAATAGACACTGAATCCCTGATATTTCTTCGTTCCCCAACCTGACTTTTCAGCAGCAAGATTAATCACACTCCTGAAGCGGTCGATATCATATTTGATGGCGCCTGTAGGCGAATTTTTGGCCTTATCAAGCAAAGAAAGTCTGAATTGAACAGGGTCCTTTCCAGCAGCAGCGGCTACTTCATCAATGAAGGATTGCTCTGCGTAGGCGAGAAAATTGGTAACCGGTGCACGCCAGGCTCCCGTGGTGATCGGAGATTTATGTTCTACGGATTCAATCAAGAGGTTTTCTACGGCACCTGCCGGGAAGTTATCCTCCCGGGTGCAATTACCTACGTTGATGCCAACTCCCCTTAACTTATACCCTGTTATATTGCCGGCAGCATCAAGGGCTGCCTCAAACCTGTACCTCACCGCAGGACGGTAACTGCCGCCTCCCATATCATCTTCACGGGTCCAAATGACCTTGACAGGCGCCTTAATAAGATTTGACAATTCAGCGGCTTCGACCACATAATCCGCCTTAAGTCTTCGTCCAAATCCACCACCTAAACGTGTTAATTGTAAGGTGATTAGCTCTGGTGAAATACCTAATAGTTTAGCTACTTCTCCACGCGCCATTTCAGGTGTCTGGGTAGGGCCTACCAACTCCACGCCATCGGGGCGCACGTGAGCGAAGAAATTCATCGGCTCCATGGGGTTGTGCGGCAGGAAGGGACATTGATATTCACTACGAACAATCTTGGCGGCATTTTTAAAGGCCATGTCCACATCACCGTCTTTTCGCCGGGTCTCAGCAGTTTTGCTTTCCAGCAGATCTTTAAAAAGCTTGTCATGATCTGCAGAGCTTTCAATGGCACCTTCTTTTTCATATTCAATTTTTAGCAATTTGCGAGCTTTGCTCACTTGCCAGGTTGACTTGCCAACCACTGCCACATTATTTTTAAACACAACAACGTCAACAATGCCAGGCATTGCTTTCGCTGCGGCGCTATCCACTGATTTTACTTTCATGCCAAAAGATAAAGGACGCTGGATCATGGCAGTCAACATCCCTTCACGATAGAAGTCTATACCATACAATGGCTTCCCTGTAAACATATCGTGGTTGTCCACGTTGCGTACGAAAGTGCCAATCAATTTAAAATCTTTTTTGTCCTTAAGTTTTACTTCCGTTGGCACGGGGATATTTCCAGCGTCGGAAGCAAGCTCTCCATAGCTCAATTTTTTGCCGCTTTCTGCATGCAATACAAATCCATTACTTGTTGACAAGCTGGCGACGGGTACATTCAAGCGTACAGCTGCTGCCTGGACCAGCATTTGGCGCGCTGTAGCCCCCGCTTTACGCAAGCGTTCCCATGAGTGGGGAACGGCCCCGCTTCCACCGGTGAGCTGGCGATCAAATTTCTTGTCCAAAGCGGCCTGTACTACTTTTACTTTTGTCCAGTCTGCATCCAACTCTTCCGCCACGACCATGGGGAAGGAAGTCTTGATATTCTGACCCAGCTCAGGATTGGGTGAAAAGATGGTCACGACTCCATCTGGGGAGATTGACAGGTAGTTGTTAAAATTTACAAGGTCTGGACCTTCCAGTCCCTTGTCGCTCAAGAATATTACGCTTTCCGCTTCAGCCTCAGACGAAGCAAAGCCAAGCATGAGGCCACCTCCTATGGTAGCCGTCAATTTCAGGAAGTTACGCCTGTTGGTTGTGAGTAAATTTGACATGGCTATTTGGTTTTATTGGATGCCAGTACGACCGCTTCACGGATCCGGTGATACGTTCCGCAACGGCAAATATTGGCGTTCATGGTGTTATCGATTTGCTCCTGGGTAGGCTTTGGATTTTTCTTCAGCAAAGCCGCTGCCGTCATGATCTGGCCGGCCTGGCAGTAGCCGCATTGTGCTACGTCCACTTCATCCCAAGCCAGTTGGAGAGGATGGTCGCCATTGGCGGAGAGCCCTTCAATGGTGGTAATTTTCTTCGTTCCCACGCCAGAAACGGGGAATGTGCAAGAGCGAATGGCATTGCCATCCACGTGCACGGTACAGGCGCCGCATTGTGCGATTCCACAGCCATATTTGGTGCCCACCAATCCGCAATGGTCGCGAAGGACCCACAGTAACGGGGTGTCAGCCTCAACTTCCGCATCGTAGGCGCGACCGTTGATATCCAGTTTGTAAGTAGCCATTTTTTAAAGGAGTATTGTTTGATAGGTAAGTTAAGAAAAATTGACGTATGTATTTATGAAAAGAGGATGATCGTTAGAAATGGTTTTTTGACGGTGGAGATAATGTTTGTGGTTAAAGGCTTTCCCACAGATTTTCGCAGATTGAGGGCGCAGATATTCGCTGATCAGGTTAAATCAAATTGCCCTTTTCATTCACAATGGCATTGGCTTGCCAATGTAAACAGCGCGCAGGCACGCGTTAGAAACGTCGCGCCAGACCCAACTGGCGAACACGCGCGCTATAAGGATTTACAGATTCGACCTTCGAATAGACTGGAGAAACTGAAGGGGAATTTGAGGGACTATTATTCAATTCGAATAAACGACCAATGGAGACTCATATTCAAATGGGAAAGTGGAAATGCTTTAGAAGTTAAGATTGTGGACTACCATTAAATAAAATGTGTAAATGAAAAGGCTTAAGAACATTCACCCGGGAGAAATTTTACAAGAGGAATTTTTAATCCCCTTGAAAATTAAGCGCATACAGGTTGTCCAAAGACATAAGAATTCCACAAACAAGAATATCGGAGATATTGAAGGGTAACAGGAGAATAACGGCTGACACAGCGCTAAGACTATCAAAGTACTTTGGAAACTCAGCTAAGTTTTGGCTCGGATTACAAGATGACTATGACATTGAAGAAGAAGGACACCTAAAATTCAAAGAACTCCGATCAATTGAGCACTATCAAAGCAAGGAGGCATAGCAACGCAAAAAAAATCATGAAGGGATTCAGTGTTGTGTTATAGTTTTAATTTATTAATTTCGTTTGTTCACTTCTCCCTTACATTGGACAAAATATTAAAGGAAATGACCAACCTTCGATGAACCGCAATATGATAATCCTGGCCAGAATCTTGCAACCTTGTCTTATAGTATTGATCATACTTTCCTGTACTGGAAAGAAGAATCAAGACCAGTTCGAAAGCGACTTAAAGTCCATCAACCTTACCCGGGGTGATATTGCTTTATGCGGTTCCGGGAATGGTCAATTCGGGACTGTAACGTTTAGCCTTTCATGCTCAGAGAAAGTGCGTTCGAATTTTAATCTCGCTACGGCCTTGCTGCATTCATTTGAATATACTGAAGCCGAAAAGATTTATGCGAAAGTCATAGATGGAGATCCGGGATGTGTAATGGCCTATTGGGGAGTGGCGATGTGCAATTTCCATCCGCTTTGGGCGCCTCCCGATCAAACCGAGTTGGACAAGGGCTCGAAGACCATCGCACTTGCCCGTTCATTGGAGAGTAAATCAACGAGGGAATCCGATTATCTTGAAGCGATCGCCACCATTTATGATCAATGGGAAAAGCTTGATCATCAAACGCGCGTACTTAAATTTGAAAAAGCGTCTGAGAAGATTTTTATAAAATACCCGGATGATAGTGAAGCCGCTATTTTTTATGCCCTGGCGCTTCGTGCTGCGGCTGACCCAGCCGATAAGACCTTTTATAATCAGAAAAAGGCAGGAGAAATCCTAAATGCTATCTTGTCAAAAGAACCTAATCATCCGGGAATTACTCATTATATCATTCACACCTATGATTATCCGGAGCTTGCAGAATTGGCATTGCCTGCTGCAAGAACATATGCTTCAATAGCCGCCGCCTCGGCGCACGCTCTACACATGCCTTCCCATATCTTCACGCGTCTTGGACTATGGGATGAATCGATTCAATCAAATATAAACTCCATCACGGCGGCACAATGTTATGCGCAAAATATGGGGATCAAGGGTCATTGGGATGAAGAACTTCATGGAATGGATTATTTAATCTATGCTTATTTACAGGAAGCAAATGATGATAAATCCCTGGAGCAAATTGAATACCTCAAAACGTTTAACGATGTATTCCCTCAGAACTTTAAGGTTGCCTATACGTTTGCCGCCATGCCTGCCCGATATGCATTGGAGCGTAAGGATTGGGCGGAAGCCTCTCAACTGGAATTGAGCCCGGCCAATTTTCCTTGGGATAAATTCCAATGGGAAAAAGCGAACGTGAATTTTGGGAGATTGCTGGGTGCCGTTCACTCCAACAACCTGACCGCTGCTAAAAATGAATTGAAGCAGTTGCAGTTCATTCATGAGAAACTCAGCGAGGCAAAGGAAAGGTATAAAGCCAATCTGGTTCTTATTCAAATCAAAACTTCCGAAGGATGGATTAAATTCGCCGAAGGTCAAAAAGCAGACGCGCTCAGCCTTATGAACGATGCAGCAAATATGGAGGACTTGACTGAAAAAAACCCGGTCACACCCGGAGAAATTATTCCTGCAAGAGAGTTACTGGGAGATATGTATTTGGAAATGGGTGAACCGGCAAAAGCGCTTGAGGCTTATGAATCAGACCTGAAAAGACATCCCAACCGTTTTAATGGATTATACGGGGCAGGTCTGGCGGAAGAAAAACTGGGTAACCCCAAAAAAGCAATGCTGTATTATAAGCAACTGCTCACTTTAACAAATTCGTCAAACAGCAACAGACCTCAACTGGTTGCCGTCAAATCATTTGTAAGAAGTAATAATTGACCAGGAGGTTAACCATTCCTCTTTTGCGGCCTTTGCTTGTGCCATGATGTTCTTTTAAAGATGATGAAAAGCTGGCTCATCGGCAACGCTGTACAGGCAGGGTTGTCAAACCACCCTGCGCTGCTGAAGCCGTAAGGATTCGGTTAGTGAACGGACGGGGAAAAGCCTTGGAAAACGAGGCAGGTGAGTGTCAAAGAGATGAACGAAAGGCGGGTGCATTTCAAATTGTCGCGGTCAAGCTGCTGCTTTAAACTCAGTTTTCACAAGTTTAACGACCTTATCCCATTGGCCATTCATATGAGTCACTC
>JAYWDP010000431.1:0-3538 GCA_043779775.1 Cyclobacteriaceae bacterium | reverse complement strand
AAATTTCCGGAAGCATCTAATTTGGAAATGTACGCATCACGAAAACCATCGGCAGGACTCAAATTATAAGTTGCTGTACCTGGGTCAAAATCAACAGTTCCAGTAAAATATCCTGCGGTAATCACGTTGCCCGATCCATCTACTTCAATACCTTTGGGATTTGGATTGGTGAAGGATACTATAGCATAAAAACCTTTGGCCCAAACGAAATTTCCCGAAGCGTCTAATTTTGAAACGAATGTTTTATAATATGGAGTGGCATCGCCCAACGTGAACGTCCCGGGTCCCGGGTCAAAATCGGCTGACAGGTTATTAAACAAGCCAGTAGTATACACATTGCCGGTAGCATCTATGGCAATCTGGTTTCCAGTGGCATCACCAGCTCCGGCTCCCAATTGATCCGCCCATACAAGATTTCCATTGGTATCCAATTTCAATACATAGGCTCCAAAGGCTGTACAAAAAGAACAGCCATTGGGCGGTAAATTAAATGTACCCGACCCCGGGTCAAAATCTACCGGAGCAGCGGGGCCGGTGTACCAACCGGTAGCGTAAACGATGCCCGCTGCATCTACGGCAATAGATGTTCCCGCATCAGACTGTGAAGCGCCAATCCTTTTTGCCCATGCAAAATTTCCGGCAGCATCTAATTTAGAGATAAAAATATCTTCGGCACCGGCGGAGGTTAAATTGAATACGCCTGCTCCCGGGTCAAAATCACCTGTTCCCAAATAGCTGCCCGTACTGTACACGTTGCCCGTACCGTCCACAGCTACCGCCAAAGGATAACTGGGAGTTGCGGCACCATCTCCCAGCTTTACTGCCCACACAAAATTTCCGGAGGCATCTAATTTTGAAATAAAAATTCCCCCCGCAGTGGTAAAGGTCAGGTTAAACGTACCTGGCCCTGGATCGAGATCGGCGGTTCCATTTTTAAGTTTGCCTATGGTGTAAACATTGCCGGATGCATCGACTGCAATGGAGTTGGAAAACACCGTTTGCTGAGTTGAACCATCACCTAAACTCTTTGCCCATTGCAATCCGGGTAGTTGAGCGTTGGATACGCTTACGGCAAAAAGTCCTACGACTGCTATTAGAAAACTTCTCATCTTCAGGATTATTAAAATGAAACGGTGATCAACTCTTTACGATGACTAGTTGTAAAGGTTTAAAATTTTTGAACGAGAAAAATCCCGCAATCAGGTGAGTGTGGAAAGAATTAGGGTAGGACTATTGCCAGGGACTCAGGCCTCAGACTAATTATCTGTACAATTTGTGTGATTGATCGGTTTTATACCAATTTCTCCCGAAGGGCCTTAGAAACAGCTTCCGTCTGCGAATGCACATGAAGCTTCTCATAAATATTTTTGACGTGCGTCTTTACTGTATCAATACTGATTTCAAATGCAGCGGCTACTAACTTATGGCTATTGCCTTGCGCCAGAGAACCAAGAATATCTTTTTCACGGGGAGTTAAAAAATAGGCGTTCTTATCTGGATTAGGTTGCATGGAAGCGATTACCATGCGTGCAACGCTGGGAGACATGGGCGCGCCGCCACTTAATATCTCCCCGATGGCGGTAAAAAGTTTGGCTGAAATGTCCTTTTTTAATAGATATCCAGATGCCCCGGCACGGATGGCGTCGATTACATGGGGACTGTCATCGAAGACGGTCAGCATGAGTATTGGCACTACACTGTCAAATGACCGTATTATTTTTACTGCTTCTATACCGGTCCTGCCAGGCATTTCAATATCCATCAGTATCACATCTGGCCGGATTTGAGTGATTTTCTCTTGAACCGAAAGTACGTTGTCGAAATCCCCACTGAGAACATAATTATTGTCGAGCGCCAGCATTCCTTTGATGCATTCGCGCAGCACATCATTGTCCTCGAATATTACAATAGATAAAGCCATGATCTATTTTACAATCTGTAAACTAATTCAAAAACCAGGTGATACCCTATACCACAATCAGGTGAGGGCCACTTTCAACGTGACGCTCGTACCTCTTCCTGCAGTTGATTGACTTATCAAATTACCTTGAATGGCTTCTGTCCTGGTTTTCATGTTTTTAAGTCCGTTTCCTTCTTTTACCTGGGTAGCGTCAAATCCGACCCCGTTGTCAGCAACGGTGAGCGTCAACATTCGATCATTTATAAATAGATGAATGCGGATGGCAGTGGCGCAACTGTACTTGGCAGCATTGTTCAGCGCTTCTTTGAAGATCAGGTAAACATTTTTTCTTTTCTCAATGTTCAACTGATCTCCTTGCAAAGGGCCGCTTTCTTCGAAATGGTAACTGATATTTTTTGGTTCGAGAATTTCCGCCGCGAATTCCTTCATCTTCATCACTACCTTTTCGAGTGAGTCGTTCATTGGATTGATCGACCAGACGATGTCGGACATACGTTCCTGGATGAGGGAAGATTGCTCCAGGATCCTCTGTGAATATACTGAAGAAGGACCTGCCAGTTGACTCATAATGGTAATACTCGATAACGCAGAGCCAATATCATCGTGAAGATCCCGTGCCAATGCGTTTCGCATCCGCTCGATTTCCAGTTGTCTTTTGGCTTCATTGATGACACGGTAGCGATTAATGGCAAGGGCTGCAATGATTAAAAGAGCTACCGCTGAAATGCCAAATCCAACCTGCATCGCCTGTTGTCGACTTAACGCCAGACTTTGTAGCTCCTGGTCCTTTTTTAAGAGCGCAATCTGCTTTTCTTTATTCTCCAATTCGAATTTGCTGCGTACCTCTTCTGCCAATTGGTGGTTTTCCGCCTGGTTAAGGCTGTCCTTGAGCAACGTATATTTTTGATTATAAAAAAGTGCTTTTTTGAAATTCTGCTGACCTTCATAAACGGAAATCATCGATCCGTAGGAGTCCATTTCGAGATAAGCGTTGCCAATGGCTTTTGCTGCGACGAGTGATGAATCTAAATACACCAGTGCCTGGGCATGTTGGAGAAGCTCTTCGTATGTAATGCCTATGGAGGAATAGGCATACGCGGCAATTGATTTGCTTGAAACTGATTTTGCCAATTTTAGAGAAAGCTTATAATTATCAAGGGCTTTTATGAAATTGCCCTGATCGTATAAAATATTTCCAATATTTTGCGAAAGCTCTGCTACGCCTAGTCTATCACCAGATGATCTGCTAATATTTAATGCTACACTATAGTGGATCAATGCGCTGTCAAGTTGTTTTAATTTTCGGAAGGTTCGGCCCATCACTCTATGTGGGTAGGCCTTTATCGCAGCGGAAGTTTTTTTATTGACTTTTGATAAGCTTTCTTTTGCATATTTTAATGCTTCTTCAAAATTTCCCAGCAGGTATTCGACATTGCCAATACTTCCCAAAGCCTTTGCCAGTCCTTCCTGGTCATCCAGACTTTCATACAGTTTGGCCGCATCAATCTGGTATTGTAGCGATCTTTTATAATCACCCTCAATCTGAAATAGAATACCATAGTTGATGTAGATAGCGGCCTGGCTTTTTTGGTCATTATTATTTTTGGCAATGACCAA
>JAYWDP010000430.1:0-3562 GCA_043779775.1 Cyclobacteriaceae bacterium | reverse complement strand
GGTTCGCCTCCTGGGGCAATCTCATTGACATTGCGCGGGAAGAACTTAATGAGATGATGCAACTGAACATGGTGACACTGGCTGATTTTTGCAAAATTCTTCAACCAGACCTTGCAAAAAATAAGAAGGCCTACATCTTGAATGTTTCCAGCACCGCCGCGTACCAGGCAGTACCCACGATGACTACTTACGCAGCCACCAAAGCATTTGTACTTCTGTTTACCAGAGGGCTGCGTTGGGAATTGAAAAGCAGTACCGTTTCAGTGTCATGCCTAAGCCCGGGCGCCACCTCCACAGGATTTATTGACAGGGCCCGCATGGGAATACTAAAAGAAAGAGCAGAAAAATTTAGTATGAAGGCTGAAGATGTGGCAACTATTGCGATCAAGGGCCTATATGCGGGTAAGGCTGAAATCATTCCTGGACTCCTTAATTTGGTAAGCGTCAAGTTGGCCCAATTGGCCCCAAAATCACTCACTGAAAGAATTGCTAAGAACCTCTATAAGACTGATATATAGATAGTTAATATAGTTTATTTCGTCTTTAAGATAAAGATAATCCTGCCCTTTGATCGCTCCGGCACGCGGCCTCCTGATGTCCTAATTAATGAGTTCTTTCTGATCTCATCTTTCAAGATCTGTTCTGCCCGTGGGCTAAGGCTTCGCTCTACTGTGTTTATGCCAGTTATATCTCCCGATACATCACATTCAATTTCAAAGACTACTTTGCCATTTTCATTATCTGGTAAGTCTGGTATCTTCGGTTGATCGGCCCATGCCCATCCAGACATTTGTAAATCCATCCCAGTGCCACCTCCGCCTCCACCAGGTGTGCCGTATAGCGCCTTCACATCCAAAGTGCCCTCCAGGCTTCCCTTATCACCGACCTTCTTAGTATCATCGCCCTGGTTGCCAGGCTTGCCCTTGGTTGATGCTTCCACAACGTAGGCTGCCTTTTTCTCATCCTTAAAAGAAGTTAGTACCTTCTCTTTTGGGCTTGACTCTTGTGGCTTCTTAACGATTTCTTCTGTTGCTTCCTTCTTTTCCTGTTTCAATGTCACTGGGTTGTCTAATTTGGAAATGGCCTTGTCAGCGGATTTCTCAGGAAGAGTCTCTTTAACTTCTTCCGTAACATCGGGCGTCACTTCGTCTGGTTGCAACTCGCTTGGCTGCTCCTGCGGTACCTCATTATTCAATTTAGTCTCATCACCTACCGGTGTGCTAGGCTGGACATCACCACTTCCCTGGCCGTCCAATCCAAAGTTTAATTCAATCCCATATTCAGGGAGTGGCGGATTCGGGGCTCGCCAGGCAATCATAAAGAACAGAATAAGAAAGAGTACCACATGAATTCCCAATGAGGTAAGTATGCCTATTCTATTATTCTTGCCCTCCTCAGATTGCATAACTATTTTGGCTTGGTGGCGATTATTACCTTGGCCTTCAGCGAGGTGGCAATGCCGGCCACATACACCAATTCTTCGGTCGGTACACTTCTGTCTATGTGGAGTACAACCACTCCATTCGATGCGATCAGATTACGTTTGAGCTCCGCCTCCAGCGTATTTCGTGTTACCCTTTTATCATTTACAAAAAATAACAAGTCTTTGGTTACAGTTACAGACACCTTGGGAACCTCAATCGTGCTAGCCACGCTCGAGGGGAGATTTACCGGCAAGCCGGAAGGTGTCACAAACGATGCGGTCAGCATGAAAAACACTAATAACAGAAAGATAAGGTCCGTCATGGACGCCATACTAAAGGCTGTATCGATTTTATTCCTGGTTTGTAAGTCCATGCTATTGCTTTAACGGGGCTCTTGCAGCAAATCAATAAACTCAATTGACGAATATTCCATTTTATGTACAACCTTTGATACCCTTGTTACCAAGTAATTGTAAGCCAGGTAGGCTATGATGCCCACAATAAGCCCAGCCACGGTTGTGATCATGGCCGTATAAATACCCGAAGAAAGTAATTTCGGACTTACTGAGCCTTCTTCCTGAGCAATGGCTATAAATGCCTGTACCATTCCAATGACGGTCCCAAGAAATCCCATCATCGGGGCTGAACCAGAAACAGTAGCAAGAATGGACAAATTCTTTTCGAGCTTGAATAGTTCCAGTTTTGCAACATTTTCAATGGATGCTTCAATGGTTTTGAGGGGGCTTCCAATTCGTGCAACTCCTTTCTCAATCATGCGTGCGATTGGGCTATCGAATTGGCTGCAGAGCAACCTTGCCCCTTGAATATCGCCTTTGAGCACCATCTCTTTTATGCGGCCTATGAAAGCATCCGGATTTTGATTGGCCTTGTTGATCGTAAGTATGCGTTCAACAAAAATATAGATAGCAATAAAGGAACAAAGGATAATGGGTATCATCATCCACCCACCTTTGATAGCCAGATCAATTACTGATAACGTCGCATCACCCGAGGGTGTGGCGTTGGAAACAATTTGTGCAAACACCATAGTTTAAAAAATAATCAAGGTCGATAAAAATCAAAAATCAGACCAACACGGAAAGGCACGTTCTCCCCTAGTACTTAATCACCCAAACACCGGCGCCATAATCTGCTTTCGCAGCATCCGCATTGGACTGGGCCAAAGCGAATGAATCCTGATCGGCAATAGCCAGTCGATAAAATTTATTATCTCCAAAAGGTGGAATAATCTTAGTGCTCACCCCTTTGGCACTGAGTTTCTTCGCATAATCCATGAGCAAATCATCATCAATATCGCTGGTCACGACTACATAATAGCGCTGAGTACGGCCTGTAAGGGTTTCAATGCTTCCCACGGGCGGCGTTTTCGCTAATTCCTCCAGTCTATTTTTCTCTTCCACCTCACGTTGCTTTGCCAGGCGAGCCTCCTCGTCACGCTGCTTTTTCAAGGCTGCTTCGTTTCTTGCCAGTTGCTCCTTCTTTGCCTTTTCTACTTGTGCCGGCTTGTAGACAAAATTGTAAATAAGATAGGCAGCGAGCATTACTACAAGCGCGATTACAATCCCTAGCACAACCGGGGCCTTGGATTTGGGCGCATCCAATTCCGCACTATCACCAGAGGAATCGCTATAGGAACTTTCTTCAGAACTGCTTTCCGCAGAATAAGCAGAAGGCGCCTCTGATGAGGTTGATGCTTCTGACGTGGCATTGCTATCGCCACCCTTGTCAAGGGGCTTATACTCAATATCAGGCAAGCCAAAGTTGTCTTCTGAATTATCTGGCTTATCGTTTAGCTCATCTCCATTTGAATCCTTACTGGCCATTGTGTGGGGGGTTATAGTTTATCAAATGCTAAACAAAATTAACTTAAAATTGATAATAAATACTACGGCTCATAATACCTAAAAACTCCAACTTACACCTCCCAGCACCTGAAACCCTCTCACCGGGTAACCTAGGAACAAGGGGTACTTATTTGAAAGTATATTGTTGAATTGAAGGAAAGCTGAAAATTGTTTCGAGAAAAAGTATCGCCCCTTCATATTCAAATCTAGTGCCGGTTCCAATGCAATGATGATGTTATTCTGCGGCAGCGGATCACCAGGACTTGCCGCCTT
>JAYWDP010000429.1:0-10014 GCA_043779775.1 Cyclobacteriaceae bacterium | reverse complement strand
AGCACTTGCTCGGTCAGATGTTCACGGAAACTTCACGTCCTTTTTTCGGCTCCAGTCAAATGCACCATCTTTCAAAAATCAAGCAAGAGGAATACAGTTTATTTATCAAAGAAAAATTCCTGGAATCGAAAATCAAAATTCTGGACACCGAAATACAATCAATCCTCCAGTGGACAAAGTCTCACACTTTTTACGTGCAGATGATCTGTAACAGATTATTCGCTATAAATCCAAAAATAATAAGTGAAGATGATGTGAAAAGTATATTTGCGGCTATTCTTCAGGAGAACGAGCCCACCTACTTCAGCTATAAAAACATTTTGCCTGAAAACCAATGGCGATTACTGAGTGCGATAGCTAAAGAAGGATCTGTTTCTTCACCGACTTCCAATTCCTTCATTCATCAACACCGGTTAGGAAGTTCATCCGCAGTTCTTAAATCGGTTAAAGCGCTTCTGGATAAAGAATTTATTTTCCAGGAAGCGCTTGACAACAAAAAAGTATTGACTGTTTACGATATTTTCTTCAGTCGATGGCTAGAAAAGTTAAAAATGAATTAACTGAAAGATGCCCATAAACCTGTTCCAGATTGAAGCAGGCATCTGTTCCATTCAGATCATTTTAATTCCTGACAATTCCAAACCGGCCATTTTGGTAGATTTTAACTAATTTCAGAAACCGGTATTGCGTTTGCCGCAAGTCTCAAAATTACTGATCACTGATTACCCATGCTCCTCAACTACCTCAAACTCTCCCTCCGGCTGCTGGTAAGAAACCCATTCTATAAGATTATAAACATTTTATATTTATTTGTCCTTCAATAACCCAATGACCCCACAGGAACAAACTCTCATCGCAGCCCTCTGCCCTGCCATACAATCTAAAAGCCTCATCCGGTTCTGGTATGAAAATGTTTCCGGCCGCATGGAATGGAGGATGGTGGAGCCCTACCTGATCGGCGCCTTTCCAAGGAAACATATCCAATTATCTGCCTGGCTGTTGCCCACCCCTGAACAAATTCTTGCAGGCCAAAAGGAGGGCTGGCGGACCTATACACTTAAAAATATTTCGGATCTGCAGATATTAGAAGAAAATTTTCTTGTGACAAGAAGAGATTATGATCCGAAAGGCAATGGGATGAAAGAAGTTTTTTGCGCTGCAAAAATTGAAGACAGCCCGCTGAGAATAGTTTAGAAAAATTCGATTTTAGTTAGGATTGGGCCCATGAACAGGTCGCTCCTACGGAGCTTTTGAATATTGAAATCATTTCATTTTCTATCAACAGGTAGTCCCTACCGGGACTAGGGCCGTTTCATAGAAATTTTTATAATCACAGAGCAATTTGTGTTGGCTCCAGAGGAGCCTCCTGTTTGTAACTTTCATCGACACCATGATCTTTAGCCCCGTAGGAGCGACCTGTTGCATTCATCTATCCTAAGGGAATAGTTTAGCAAACGCCTCACTCAGCAGCTTTCTGGAATACTTCCTTACTCCCAATTCTCTTGCCGACTTTTGAAACCGATAAAGTAACCTCTGATTGGAGATAAAAGAATTTATTTTCCTGACAAAATCCTCCGCATCTTCAGCGTCCACAGAAATTCCACACTGCCTTTCTTCAATCTCATTTTTAATCCATCCGCCAAAATTGATGACAATCATTTTTCCCGCAGCCAGCCCGTCAAAGTATTTGTTGGGTGAGCCCGTCTCCAGGATGGGCACATGCTTATAACAGATAAATACAGCATCCGTTACGTTCATGATTTCTTTTACACCATCCCGGTTGGTAAACGGTAGGATTAAAAGATTCTTAAGCCCCAACTGCGACGCGCTTGCCATCAATGGTTCCCGCATTGCTCCATCACCACAAAGTATGAAATGGGCCTGCAACCCTGCCTTTTGGGAGACCTCTGCACACGCTAAAAAATATTCCAACCCATTGGCATCCCCCAGGGCCCCAATGTAAGCGATCACAAATTTTCCGCTGACATTGAATTTATCTTCTAAACGTGTCTCCTTTTGCTGCGGCATGAAAAAATCGCAGTCCGCCATGTTGGGTAACAGGTGAACGGTTTTTCCAGTGGATTTCTTCTCCACGGCACTCCGAATGGAATCCGAAAGGCCCACAACCGATTCGGCATGATGATAGATTGATTTCTCCAGGGTCAACAGGATCCATTGAAAAATGGAATTCCGTACATATCCCATTTGTATGGGGGCATCCGGCCACAAGTCACCCACCTCAAAAATATACGGCATCCCGAATCGAAATTGATTCCATCGGGCAACAATGCCTACCGTAAGTGGTACGGAAATCGTGTAACATTTGTCAAATGCCCTGAACTTACCTGATAGACGCGCAGCACCAAAAACAAAACGGATAAATGCCCAGCCTCTCTTAAAAAACCCGAAGCGATTGTCGTATGCAATTGGCAGGTAGTGAACTTCTATCCCCTCAAAGTTCTCTTTATTATACCCCTTTCCATTGTGCGATGTGATCACCACCACTTCATGGCCGTGGTCTATGAGCGCTTTCGCCAGGTAATACGATCGTATGGCCCCGCCACCCTGGGGTGTTTTGAAGTGCTGGTGAAGCATTAAAATTTTCACGATGCAAAGAAATGAAAAGTATTTATAGAAGGAATAGAATAAATATGCCCGAGATGATGGTGATGGTCCAATCAATCCAGGAGGCCTTCTGACCAGCGCGGAGGAATGATTCGAATTGATTCATGCCTCCAAATTAAACGCTAGAGCGGATTAAATAATAAAAGTCAGTCTGAGTTGGCGAATGGGTCTACTCAGTTGTTAAAATGACGGTACGGATCGGACTAGTGTTTTACTTCAAGGCCGTGCGCGTAGAGTAAAATATTCTCTACGGCAGTGTGAGACGGTTCGAGTTGGGCTTTTTCCAAACTGTTTTTGGTCAACAACAATTCGCGGTACTGTAGCTGCAACTCCTGGTCGAATGAAAGCTCTCGGTTAATCTCCAGTGCTTCCTTCTCCGTGGTCTCGTGGTAAATAAACCTGATCAGGTCGTTTTGGGTAAACGTTTTGGTCATAGGCATATTGGGTTTTGGTCATTTTTTTCCGCAGGTTGATAAGCGCGTAGCGCATACGTCCCAGAGCGGTGTTAATGCTCACGCCGGTTTTGACTGCAATTTCCTGAAAACTCAGGTCCATGTAGTGGCGCATAATCAACACTTGTTTCTGCTCGGGTGGCAATTCTTTGATAAAATCGCGTAAGCGGGTTTGGGTGTCCTGCGCGATTTGTAACGATTCGGCAGAATCTTCAGAGAATTGCATTGAGTTAAATACGCGGCTGCCGTCTTCCAGGACGACTTCCGGATATCTGCGGCTCCGGCGGAATGAGTCAATAGCCATGTTGTGGGCAATACGACTCAACCACGGCAGGAATTTGCCTTCCTCATTGTACCGGCCACCTTTGATGGTGTTTACGGCCTTGATAAAGGTTTCCTGAAGCAGGTCTTCTGCCTTATAACGGTCTTTTACAATCAAGTAAATGGCCGTATAAATGCGCGATTTGTGACGATGGAGGAGCACTTCGAACGCCTCTTCGTTACCTTGTTGATAAAGCGAAACCAATTGGCTGTCGCTGCATCTGTTGTCTATCATTCTGTCTCACGATTAGGTAACGTAGAGCTCTATATCGATAGTGTGTCTGTTGGTGGGTATTATTTTAGACTGAAAAGGTATAAATATTCCGGTTAGTCACAAAAAAAATGTAGAAAAATCTTGCCTCGTATGTTATTTCTTTTCCTATTTGTCCCAAATATTTCGCTGTAGTAACCACATGCCTGTTAGTAAAAAGAAAGTAATCAAGAGTCTCGAGAGTTTATCCGAGGAATTGAGGGAGTTGATGAAGTCCCAATACCCCACGGGGTATGAGCATAGCATCACACGTATTAATAACGCAAAGAAGGAGCCAATCTTCGTTTTCCCATTGGAAACCGAAGAAGCCACCTATTTGGTAAAGCTTCCCGTAACCAAGAACAGCGCCGGTGAGTATGATGTCGAATCCAAGCCAAAAGAAGACGAATTCGAGGCCGGAGAGAAGGCTGAAGATCCTGAAATTGGCTCGAATGATGATTTTGACAGCGGCGACTACGATGAGGAGGGTGCCGACGGAGAAAGAAGCAAAGACCCCAGCTACGAGCCGGACTTTGATAATTAAATTTTAAATAAATTCTAAAGAATGAACACCATCTGCACGGGTGGTGTTTTTTATTCATAGCAAGATTACCTCTCAAAGAATTCCCCGTGAGGTATTCTGTAACTTCGGAACTTATTAATGAGCCACCCTTCCCTTCCCAACGATGCTTACTTAGACGATCTTGACCCTAAGGAGTATATCATCATCAAGCGTGCGCGTGTCAACAATCTTAAGAATCTCAGCGTAGCCATACCCCGTAACAAACTGGTGGTGGTCACCGGACTTTCCGGATCCGGCAAGTCATCGCTGGCATTTGATACCCTCTTTGCAGAAGGCCAGCGCATGTACGTCGAAAGTCTCAGCTCCTACGCCCGTCAATTTCTGGGCCGGATGGAAAAACCTGACGTTGACTACATCAAGGGCGTTTCACCCGCCATTGCCATTGAGCAAAAAGTAAATACCCGAAACCCCCGGTCAACGGTTGGAACTACCACCGAAGTTTACGACTACCTCAAGCTTCTCTTTGCAAGAATCGGCAAGACCCGTTCTCCGGTAAGCGGGAAGGAAGTAAAACGCGATACCGTTACTGATGTCATGGATATTATCAACAAGAAAAAAGAAGGTACACGCATCATGATTTCATGTCCTTTAAAAATTCAAAAAGGACGAAAGATTGAAGACGAGCTCAATCTTTTACTGAGCAAGGGCTTTGCGCGAATATTAATCGATGGGGAAGTGAAATTCATTGAAGAACTAACTTCTCCTCCGGCTACAGCCGCGAAAGAAAAGACGGTAAAGAAGAAGACTACAGCGTCAAACAATAAAAAGTCTAGCGGCGAAGTGGAGATACTCATCGACCGGGCAGCCGTTAACGCTACGGATGAAGATCTGACCTACCGGCTTTCTGATTCCGTGCAGACTGCCTTTTTTGAAGGTCATGGCGACTGTCACGTGTACCTGGAAAAAGAGATGCTCCACTTTTCAGATCGCTTTGAACTGGATGGCATAACATTCACAGAGCCTTCCGTGAATTTCTTCAGCTTCAACAATCCCTTTGGCGCTTGCCGCACCTGCGAGGGCTTCGGAAAAATTCTCGGCATCGATGAAGACCTTGTTATCCCGGATAAAAGTCTATCGCTTTTTGAAGGTGTGGTGGCCCCGTGGCGCACCGAAACGATGGGTGAGTGGAAAAAGCCCTGGCTAAAGACGGCAGCGAAATATGACTTCCCCATTCACCGTTCCTACAATGAATTAACTCAGAAAGAAAAAGATTTTTTGTGGACTGGGAATGAAGAACTCGGGGGGATCAACGGTTTCTTCAAATACCTGGAATCCAAAATTCATAAAATACAATACCGCGTGCTTCTTTCACGGTACCGCGGCCGCACTACCTGCCCCGATTGCCGGGGCACACGCTTACGCAAGGATGCCTCTTACGTGAAGATCAATGACATCTGCATCACGGATGTTGTGCTCTTGCCGATCGAAGAAGTTCTCGCCTTGTTTCAGGGTCTCAAAGTCCAGTCTTATGATCAAAAAGTTGCTGACCGTGTTCTCACCGAAATAAAATACAGGCTTGACTATCTTGTACAGGTAGGATTGGGATACCTCACACTCAATAGGCTAACCAATTCGCTTTCCGGAGGAGAGTTTCAACGAATCAAATTGGCTACCTCGCTGGGAAGTGCGCTAGTGGGCTCCATGTACATTCTGGATGAGCCCAGCATAGGGCTTCATCCAAAAGATACGGCCCGCATGGTGGAAGTACTAAAATCACTCCGCGATCAGGGTAATACCGTGATCGTGGTGGAACACGAAGAGGAGATCATGCGCGCTGCGGACCAGATCATTGACATCGGCCCAGACGCAGGCTCGCATGGTGGTCTCCTGGTATTCCAGGGGCCTATTTCAGACATCAATGGAAAAACAGCCACCCACACCGCCGACTATCTGAGCGGAAAGGAAAAGATCAATGTCCCTGACCGGCGTAGAAAATGGAAAGACTCTGTTACGGTCTCCGGTGCAAGGGAGAATAATCTGAAAAATCTGAAAATAAAATTCCCGCTGGAGGCCCTTACGGTAATTACGGGGATCAGTGGGTCTGGCAAGTCAACGCTGGTGAAAAAAATTCTCTACCCGGCTATGGGAAGGATGAGCGGTTCAGTCTCGGAAACACCGGGTCGTTATGACAGGCTTGAAGGAGACGTAACAAAAATAACACAGGTTGAATACGTAGACCAAAATCCCATCGGCAAATCTTCCCGATCGAATCCCATCAGTTATGTAAAAGCCTACGACGCCATCCGGCAGCTGTATGCGGATCAGCCCCTGGGCAAACAGCGTGGTTACAAACCGTCCCATTTCTCTTTTAACGTAGATGGCGGACGTTGTGAAAACTGCGAGGGAGAAGGAGAAATCAAAGTAGAAATGCAGTTTATGGCCGACATCTTTCTAAAATGCGAAGTCTGCAACGGCAAGCGCTTCAAACAGGAAGTTTTGGAAGTTGAGTTCAATGGTAAAACTATTTCCGATATTCTGAACATGACCGTAGAAGAATCCCTGGATTTTTTCAAAGACAAAAAACCCATCCTTGAAAAAATTCAACCCTTGTTTGATGTAGGACTCGGTTATGTAAAACTCGGCCAGTCCTCCAACTCCCTCAGTGGCGGGGAAGCCCAGCGCGTGAAGCTTGCTTCCTTCCTTGGAAAAAACTCACCGGATGGCAACATCCTTTTCATCTTCGACGAGCCTACAACCGGCTTGCATTTTCATGACATCTCAAAACTACTGAAGGCCATCAACGCTCTGGTAGATGAAGGTCATACCGTGATCATCATCGAACACAACCTGGAAGTCATCAAGTGTGCGGATTGGATCATTGATCTCGGTCCGGAAGGTGGCGAAAAGAAGGGTGGTTATCTTGTCTTTGAAGGCACACCGGAAGAGATGGTGAAGAAGGGGAAGGGATATACGGCGGAATTTTTGAAAAAGAAGCTGACAACAGCGGTTGCCATTTAGGTACCAGCACATTTCCGTGGGATTTATTTTCCATGTCGCATAACAAACCAATATTTCGTCCCTACTGGGACTCGGCTCTCATACATACTTTATTGCCTTATCCGTTGTTGGTGTTCTGCTGCTCCCAACTACTCATTAAAAATATCAATTCATGTATAATTATGTCCTGCTGGTCTGAAAATAGCAGCAGCCACCAACAACCAGCCTCATACCACTGTTAGAATTGACTCCCATTTGAAATACCCAGTTTTATTAGTGCCTGCTTGTTTAAATTTAATTTGTCGGAAACCACTAAAATGTATTTGCCGGCCCTGATCAGTCAATTGGGGGCAAGCAGAACACCAACCAAAGGATAGCAACTCTGTCTATTTTGTAAAAAACCACAAGAAGTCATGCTATACGGTAATCCAAAAATTACTATTTTACCATGCCAAAACCAAAAAGGACCCATTGACCCGTACCTAAACCACACCTAGATGAATCCACTAAGACTTTTTTACGGCAGTTGTTTTGCATTAGTCACCACTGCCTTTTCTTTCAGCATACGAGCAGGGATTCTGCCACAACTCGGAGAAACTTTTAATCTTACGGCACAGCAGCTCGGGTTTATTAACCAAATGTGGTTTCTTGGGTTTCCCATTTCAATGGTCGTGGGCGGCATATTTTACAGTTCCATCGGACCTAAAAAAATCATGATTTTTGCTTTTTTTGCGCATACGGTTGGTATTCTCATGACCATTTACTCCGGCGGATATATCGGCCTGTTGATTTCTACTTTGCTGATTGGCCTTGGGAATGGATGTACTGAGGCGGCCTGCAACCCGATGATCGCTTCCAGCTACAGTGGGAAAACGATGAATACTTTGCTCAATCGGTTTCACATGTGGTTTCCCGGCGGCATCGTCCTGGGAAGTTTAGTATCTCTGATGATGACAAAAATGAATTTGGGCTGGGAAGCGCAAATCTGGATCATCCTGATTCCTACCCTGATCTATGCATACCTGTTCTATGGACAAGTATTTCCTCAGCCCAAGAGTCAGGAAATTGCGTCACTCAGTAATAACCTTAAAGCGATGGCCACTCCTCTGTTCATTTTCATTGGCGCTTGCATGACCCTCACAGCAATTTCCGAGTTTGGGCCGACCCAATGGGCACAATTGGTATTGGCAAAGAGCGGTGCAGAACCGATGGTGATCCTGGCGCTTATCACCGGACTGATGGCCGTGGGAAGATATTTCGGTGGTGATTTTGTACATAAGTTTGATCAGACCGGCGTATTGCTGGGCTCGGCAGTCTTCACAACAATTGGAATCTTTTTGTTGAGCACACAGACCGGTCCGATGGCTTATGTGGCTGCGATCTTTTTTGCGATGGGTGTTTGCTATTTCTGGCCCAATATGATTGGATTTGTAGCGGAAAAAATACCATTAAGCGGCGCCATCGGCATGTCTATTGTCGGCGGCCTTGGCATGTTTTCTTCCTCTATATTCCAACCGATCATTGGGGGATGGATTGACAAGGCGGGTGAGAAAGCGGCTTCCATGGGGCTTGAAGGTGATGCTTTACAATTAGCGGCGGGTCAGGCTACCTTGCAAAAGATGATCACATTCCCGATAATCCTGATAGTGCTTTTCACCATTCTGCTATTCTGGGTACGTAAGATCAAGGCCAGCGCGCAAACGAATTAAGCGGATAACGAATCAAACATTTTCCTGAAGAAATACTTCGCACCGGCACCCGGATTTTATCTGGTGATTGAACTCTTCCTTCACGCGACTGCTATTTCGCTTAGTATTCTGTTTGTAGTCAATTGAGCAATTACAACAATAATAGGAAGTGCCAATTCAGGGATTAAATAGCCAAGCCACAATGCAGCGGGCTCCGGAAGGCCTACAATGCTGATGGATATCAGTCGTCCTGTTCCTCCTAAAAATACGGCAAGGCATAGCAGGAAAACCAGGGTGTTTTGCTTGCGGATGGTTATGGCTGCCCAAACCGCAATTATGCCACTGGAAAAATATATTCCTGCCATGAACCGATGAACGTTATCTAATCGTGCATTTGTTTCCGGCTCACCAAGATAAATTTGTAATGCTCCTCCAAACAAAGCGATGCTTGCCAATAAGACTAGACAAATCCGCACAATCTTTTGGCTTAATAATAATGGTGTATTCATTTCTTTCACATTATGCCTACTTTCTACTTAAACTCTAGAATTTTTTTTTAATAATTTGTTAACAAGTTAGTTCCTTTGCATTTATTGAACAATATTTATTCCTTCCCAGGAAAATCAAAAAATGATTCTTCCGCTTCTTCGGTTAAAAAAATCATTCGGTGTTTGACATTTTCAGAGACAATAAACATTCTTGTTGATTCCGGAGTCTCGGGTTTAGTAAAGAAATATTTTCCCCCCTTCTCGTTTTCATAAAAATGGTTCCAATAATCCTCAGTCCAACCGCTGTTGGGTGTGGCGTAATTAAAGTACAAGTCTTTAAACCTCTCTTTAGTAACTTCCTCTTCCATTCTTCTTCCTTCACCGTTCAGAAAAAATCTTCATTATCAAATATTTTCCTGTCAAATTACTTCGCACCGGCACGCCTGCCTACCGGACAGGCAGGCGTTAGAAACGTCGCGCCAGATGCTTCGGAGAAACGCGCGCTATAGGTGGGCCAGATGCTGGAGCAAACGCGCGCTATAGGGGTTGTGTAAAACAATTCACCCCCATTCAATCCCCATACAAATACATCTGACTCGCCGCTACCGAAGGTTCCGTGCAACAGAGGCTTCATGCTGGGCCGTGCCGGCCACATGAAGCCTTATTTATT